>CAYMST010000073.1:0-18750 GCA_964393115.1 uncultured Roseivirgaceae bacterium
CCATCACAGAAATCGAACTCGGCTTCTGCGTTGTTGGGTGCTGTCTGCCGCCAGTGAGGTCTTTCACGCGTTCAGCCGCATAGAAATCCAGTTCCCTCAAATAGATGGTACCGTCAGGTCGAATATCCGCTTTTCCTTTTTCCAAGCCCTCAATGAGCGAAAGGGTAAAAGCACCGTGACCCCACTCAGGATGCTCTAATGAGTACTCCGCTCCCGTTGAGGCGGACATAATCACCACTCCATACTCTTTTCCCGCTAGCTTTTTGACCGCATTTGTATTACTAACCTGTCCTACATTCGTTCCTAACTGCCCACTGTGACAAGCATCAATAATCAGGAGTACTTGAGAAGGAAGGTTACCTACCAGATCAGAGAAATCTCGCCAGTCAACACAGGTGGCACGAGGGTTCGAGGCATTTCCATCGTGTGGCACGATGTAAAACTGATTATCGACGTTCATGCCATGAGATGCTAAAAAGATAACTACGACATCTTCAGGCCTAGTGTATCTCAGGCCTTCAAATACACGGATTATTTTGTTTCTAGTAGCGTTACCGTCTAACAGTTGCTTGCTCACAACACTGGAAAAGAGTTTTCCCTTTTGTTTAGTAAAAATCGAGGTAATCGCTTTTGCATCATCATCCGCGTAAGTAAGGTTATACTGAGGGTTCGCAAACTCAGAAACGCCGATAGAAATAAGAAATAGACGCGGTAAATTTCTATCTTTCTGCTCCACTTGTTCTAAAACCGGAACATCTTTTTCAACCACCTCCTGTCGATCTTCTACACGTTCCTGTTGTTTTGCCTTTTCATATTCGTGTATCACTTGTCGCTCCTCAGATACAGTTTTCGCAAAAGCATTAGCGGCAAAGACTTTAAGATCATAATCGACAGATACCATTTCGACTTCAGGCTCCTCTTCCTCTTCGATCACGTCAAAGCCTCTATGAGATATAGAGGTCTTTCGCTTCTGTTTAGACAATTTCAATTGATACGTATACGTCTGACTTGTCGCATCCCCTTCCTTGTTCAATCTATTTGCATCAGCAATTGGCCGACCATTCACAAATAATTTCACTTTGGTGATATCAAAGTCTGAAGTGACACGAAATCGAACATCAAAGTAGTCACCGTCGGTTCTTTCAACATTGCGAGATGGGGATAGCCAGGTTACTTTCGGAGGCAATATTTTGGTAACATCGTCTCTTTCGATGCCAAGCTTATCAGCAGCCTTTGCAAACGAGGCGAGCGCAATGGTCTCCTTGACTACTTCGGGACGATTATACTTTTTACTGAAAGTCTCCACATCATGAAACTTAGCGAGTTGATCATATCCGTTATTAATAACCCATCCAATTAGCTTCTCTCCACCAGCAGAAGACTCATAAAATCCCTGCGGAGTCCAAATTACCCATTCATCATTTTTCCCGAAAAAAAGAGACACCAACAGTTCTCCTGTTTGATAGTTCCAAAGCTTGATGGTTTGATCATTTCCAGAAGACAAAAGGTACTTATCCATAAACGGAGCAACAGCCCATACCTCTCCGTTATGTCCCTTCAGCGTCCTAACATATTCCCCGTTAGGCTTGAATAGTTTTAATGTATGTGTGCTTGCCACCGCTACTAGTGAATGATTTGACAAGAAGGTATAGCCTCTGATATCACCATCTTTCACCGGATCAGTATAGATCGAGGAATAACCATAACTCAATTCCTGATTTGATGCTTTATATAGCTTTTCATTGAGGTAGTCAAGGTCAGCTTTCATAGCCCCCTCTAGATCACTTTTGTTGAGTATTGAAGCTAATATGGAGAGGTCAAAACCTTTTTCGATTTGTGCTAGTTCTAAGTTACCCGGATTGGTTTGACCAAAGGCAACAATCGATTCCGCCTTTGCGGCCACCGTAAACACACTCTTTCCCACACCAACCATATTTCGAGCCACCTTTCCAGACTCTTGGTTCCAAACGATGATATCCTTATTATCACCTCCTGCTGATATGATAAAATCACCTTCTTGCTCTCCAAACTTTTTGAAAGGTGCGTATAATGCGGTGCTCACAGAGTTAGTGTGGGTGTCAAAAATTTGAACTTTTGATTTGGATGAAATGTCATAGACAACACCCACTCTACTAAAAGCAGCTAATGACTCTCCATCATTAGAAATGGCTAGGGCATTTACTTTTGCGGTTATTGGGAACTCATCAAAGTGATCAACGAACCTTCCTCCTCCTGTCCACTGGACAATCTTACCGGACTCATCTCCTGAAAACAACGTACTCCCGGAAGGTGACAAGGCAAGGGATAGAATTGCTCCTTCGTTAAATTGTCCTATTTTAATCGTATGAGAAGCCCAACCGTCTGAGGAGACCGCGCAGACAAGCTGTCCTGATCTATCTCCAGTAATAATTCGGTTTCCATCTGCTGACACAACCATGCAGCTGATTGGACTCTGATGGTTAGAAAGCACAATATCTGTGGTTACCTCTCTAAAAGCAGCTGACGATACTCCATCCCACACCCTTACCGTCCGGTCCGAAGCCGCAGAAAATAGTGTCCCATTTAAGAAGGCCATATCTTGAACGACATTTTTATGACCCTTTAAGCTTGCAATGATCTTATCACTATTCAGGTCAATTGCCTTAATGGCTCCTACCTCTTCTTCAGAACCTTGGGTGCCGAAAAAACCACCTAAATATAATATTTGGTTAGATTTATCGAGCGCCGCTGCATAAATAGCTCCCTCGATACCTTTTCCATTGTTAACACGCAGTGTTTTCACAAGGTCACCAGTAGTCACATTCCAGATGCGAATGACCTTATCCTGTCCAACCGAGATGAGCCGCTTACCTCCGTCGAATGGAATTATATCTCGAACAAGACCAGAGTGTCCTTGATTGTCCACAATCAATTTTACACTTGACTGCGCGGTAACGATAAATGGAAAAGGCAATCCCAATATGATGAAACAGCAAATCAACTGCCATACAAAATGTCTCATAAGCGTTCGGTTTAACATTTCAGTTTATATTTTTTTCCATAGGTCATCTTAAAACCTCTAACTCTCATCGTGTGACTTACCGATGAAAAATAGCTCATCAGACTACCGGAAAAGAAGCTATCCCCTTTGCAAATGATGGTCAAAAACCTCTTCTCCATTCTAGATGAAAAGAAAATTCAAACTACACAAAAGTGAGCGGTATTAAACATTTTTAATTAAAAAAATCAAACCTGAAAAACCCATAATTTTTAATTTAAAAAAAACATACACATAGGCAACTTAAATTAGTTATAAATTTCACAAGCACACATTTCAAAACAAACTCATTAACACCGTTAAAATTTTGATCAACTAACGAAAAAAAGAACCTCAAAACAATTAATAATGACCTATTAACCAAATTCTTCCAGCACGTGCTAATTTCAAAACATTGAGCTCAACTGATCTCCTATACACACCATCACAAGCCTTTTTTATCGAGATAAAATAGATCCACAAATCACTTATTTATTCACATTGTTTAATAAATTTATATTGATTTAATAGAGAAACATAACAATCTTTTTTCAACGTTATTAGCAATATCCTAAAGAAATAGAAATGCGAGAAAGTAACTGTTTAATCTGTATGAGCATGATCCTTTTATGCACGTTCTGTCTTGGACAGCAAGTAAAAGTTTCATCCGGCGAGGCGACTACGAAACAAGAAAGCAACATGACCGCTGATCAAGCACGCAAGGAAGTCATTGCCCTAGCAAAGATTAACGCCATCGAAAACGCATTCGGCTCCTACATAGAACAAGATATCAGGAATGAGATCAAGGATGGGCAAACCACTTTTGATATGGTAGGAAATGTCAAAGTAAAGGGAGAATGGGTCGAAACACTACAGCAACCGAAAGTTGAGTTCATCACTAGAATGGCAAAAAATGCTGATGGAGAGAAAATCCCAGAAATTTGGTTGACATGTAAAATCAAAGGTAGGATAAGGGAAATCGTAACTAGTCTAGCAGAATTTGAATCGCTACCACTCAATAGACCTGATAAATCAGCAGTTGTCGACCGATACGCTAACGGCGATAGTTTTTATCTTTTCTTCAGAAGTGCTATTGAAGGATATCTATCGGTGTATGTGGAATTCGAAGGAAACGCTTACCGAGTATTACCGTATGGCAATATGTCTGCACCTTATCTCGATGCCGTTCCGGTTGCCGCGGACAAGGAGTACCTCTTCTTTCATGCCAATAACAAGTGTGATTATTTTGAGGGGTATTCATATTATAACATCGAGGAACTACAACTTGGCACCGAAAAAGAATCTGAATTCAATACAGTTTACACAGTTTTTTCGAAAAGACCATTTACAAAACCAGTTTTGAGTGATGAGCAAAAAACCACTGATTTTGATTTGGTATTACCCAAGAGCATCGAACAAACAACTTTTGACAAGTGGTTAAGAAACAACTCTGCCGACGATCGTGACTTCCAGTACAAAAAATTTAGGGTTCAAATTACAAATCGATAAGGCAAGTATTATACGAAAGCACATCAACTGCTCAAGACAACTTGTTTAAAACTGTCTTGAGCAGTAATTTAGTTGCCTTAACGAATGATAACGAATGGCTCACTAAGCCGTGTAGACGCTATGCTTTTAACAGGGAACTGTTCTTCGTTGGTCAGCATCAAAGCTTTTTTAGGAACGCCTTTTTGTCTATCCGCCACAACATCAAAAATCTCCTTATAGCTAAGCTCTCCATTACCATCTTTATCTGTGTTACTATAGTCCTGAATAGCCTTAAGGAAGTAATACGTGAACAATCCATGATGTTTTTCCCTATACCAGGAAGAGACTTGTTTTTCTTCTGAGGAAGACATCACGCTCAACTTATACGGGATAGCATGTTTTTTTACTTTGTAAATAGCTGAACGGTCCGTCAGCACATTACTACCTGAGAAACAGGCATCAACTACCACATCCACTTTCTTTGCAGGTAGCTTACCAAGATTACTATAAAAGACATCACTTGGGTAAGCTGTAGCTTCCATATAGTTCGGATCACAGTCAACAGGTAGAAAGAAAGGCTCTCCTTTTTCTTTCTCTCCAAACTTATTGGTCTTCTCACCTGGACCACCGTGACCAGCATAAAAGACAAACACTTCACTGTTGTTGTCTATTTTATTATAAAGAGCCCCTCTGAAGTTTGAGGCCGTACCGAAGATTTTCATGAAGTCACTTTGCTTAGCATTCAGTAGAATTTGAACATTTGATTCTGGGTAGCCAAGTACCGAAACCAAATAATTCTTCATGGAAAAAGCATCGTTGATGGCATAGTCTACATTGGAAGCGTTGTCATACACCGTGTTTCCAATGATCACGGCATGTGCATTCGTTTTTTTGACTGAAGTACGAGGTAGATTCGTATCCACATCTGAATCTTGATAAAGATATTGCTTAATATCAACGTTAGCGCTGCTTCCAGCAGCAGCATTATTACCACCTACCGTGAGTATAATGGGACTTGTCGATACGCCTTCAAACTTTTGTGCGTATCCCGTAGCACCAATATGGACTAATAGTATCAGTCCGAAGTATTTATTTAGACTTTTCATCATGATCTCCAAAAAGAAGTTTTTTAATCACCGTTTTTTCCATCCTATTCGCTAGAATAACCAGCTTAGCAAAATACACCCCTTTTGCTAATCGGTACTCCGACAAAGCAATCGTACTGTTATGAAAACCGCTTTCTACACGTTGATCAATTCTAGTGGCTACTTCGCGGCCTTTTGCGTCAAGAAGAGTCAATTTCACATCTGCGTACTCAATACTTGCCGGTATCGTAAATGGTATCGCTACTACCTCCGTCGCTGGAGATGGGTAAGGCTCCCCTACATAAATTAAAGACGGTTTTAGCTCTCGTTCAATAAAAGCTCGATTCCCAAAATAAACACTAAACTTCTCACCACTCTTTCGCTCATAGCGATATTGTGATATCAATTTCATATCAATCTTTTTCTGCTTACTATGATCGAAAAGGATCATTTGTTGATGGAGTTTCTGAACAGATGAATTATCCCAGGAGAGCGTTGTCTCTCCGGTAATGTTTGATTCAACATAAAAATCATAAATATGGTGATCTTCAAGAGCTGCTATTTCTTGAGATACTCCTTTCGTAGTACTGATGAACTCATTTTCAAAAGTAAGGTTAGCATAGTTAGCAAACTTTGGTGGACGCAAGCGGTCATGCTCATCCAATCCATTTGACGCCCCTGAAGTCATACCAAATCCAGAGTAGTTAGATTCAACATACTCGTTCGTAATGTTTACAGGTAGTGACCATGCACCATCAGAAGTTGAAGTAGTATTTTGACCAAGTAATCTGCCGTTGCTAGCGTCGTCAACTCTCGCAGATGCCGGAACTCGAAGCATGGTGGTAGAATTCGCTCGAATAAAGCCACCTTCAAACGGCCTGAGTGTGGTTACCTTTTTAAAACCCTGATCATAAATATAGAATTCATCCCTACGAATGTCGGATGTCGGATTTAAGGCTTCAACCTGTGTCCAATCAAGTGTAAAATTAAATGGGTTCCCAATTTGGTTCCAACCGTTAAGCAATTGAATTTCAAAAGTCCCGTCCTTAGTATCAAGGACCGAAGAACCAGCTCCAGTGGTAATACTTTTCCCACTTTCCTTGATAATTAACCAGTAGCCAGCACCTCTTGAAATCGCATCAGTAGATTTAAGTTCTACCGATAGCGAAGTATTAGGGTCATATCTTGAAATCCGCCATTCTTTTGGGTCTAGCTCACCAAGGTCATCTTCAAAAACATCTGCAACTGTAGGATTATCTAAATTTAGAGGAATGGATATAATCTGATAGAACTTTTGAATGTCTTCAGCCTTATCATCCTCGGTGACCTTCGACTTCCCAACACTTTTAAGTGTAGGAGCCTCTTGATTTGGAGAAATACCTCTATCCGTATGCTTCAAGTACACAAATACGGTATCAGAAGTTGCAGGTCTTTGATTAGCACCTTGAGCTTCAAAGAATCCAAAAACGCCTATCCCTTCCAGATCGGCAACCGCCAAGGTAGCAGAAAGATTGGTTTCGTTATCAGAGAAGGTAATTTCATTAAAGTCTCCGGCACCTGCAAAAGTCTTGAACTTGAATACTGATTTTACAGGATCCAACGCAGCGTCAGCACTAACCTCTACAGAAACTGTAAAGTTCGAAGATCCGAAAACCACTGAATCTGGAGAAGTAAGATTGCTGAACACCGGAGTTATATTCAGTACGTGTAATGATACCGCGACACGGTTATTTTGCTCGTCGGACTCTACAACATTGTCGTCACTATCGAGGACTAAAATGATAAAATAGTCGCCTGCGTCAACTCTGTTCGGTAGGTCATAGGATAACTGACCAATCGCCTGCTGACCACTTGGAGAGACACCTTCTGAGACAACAGTTTGGCTTCCAATTTCAATATCATCATCGGAGAACGTATTGTTATTCGATAAGTAGGCCTTGACATTTACTTGCCTTCCTTGATTAAAGACCCCAGCGCCAGAGTTTCCGATGTTAGTAATCACATTAACTACACTTCCCTCCACAAGACTATCTTCTTGTATAGCTGTATTTTGAAGTGTCAGATCAGGGTTGACAATCGTCAGATTAATCGCGTTTGTGTTGTTGTTATCATCTTCCTCGGAGATACTTTCTCCTTCATCAATAACGGCCGTTACTTCATATTGACCCGCCGGTTTGTTTTCCGGTATTTTAAAGGTCTCATCATAGTTTTTGGAGCCACTAGAAGAGATCCCACCGGCAATCACAGTTTGCCCCAATAGCACTTTATCCGTATCTGTATTGGCTTCTTTTCCTTGTAAGTAGAACCTGACTTGTACTGAAGTAGCCGCATCCACTTCTCCAACACCAGTATTCTGTACCGTTCCTGAAATAGAGATGTCTCCACCATCTACTTGACTAACCGGATCAACCGCAAGGCTACTACCACTCAGCTCTGCCGGGTTTACATTGAGCGCAATAGATACGGCGTTGTTTTGCTCATTGGCCTCATCAGTGAACTCATCTGCATCAGTGACTACAATGATATACTTGGTTCCTTGTCCTAACCCTGACCCAAGTGATACTTTTTTATTCTTATTGATCGTCTCCCCTGCAGGTATGCTTCCGACAGCTTCGAACGTGTTGCCATCAAAAGTTAACAGCTCGGCGCTTGAAGCGTCAAAAACTGAATCATCAGAAAGATAAACCTTAATATTTCCTGCGTCAGCTGTTTTTCCCCCTTGGTTTAAAACACCAAAACTCAAGTCAACAATATCATTGTCGTTTACAAATTGAACTGGATAACTCAAATTTGAAATGGTAAAGTCAGGATCGGTAAAAACTTGTATTGTTGTAGAAAACTCATTGTTGCTTATATCTCTGTCTTCACTGTCTTCAATTCTCACCGACAGTGTATACTCACCAGCTTGCACTGAGGAAGGAATAGTACAAGCGATCGACTTACTTGATGTTTTGCTCTCTACGTCAATTTGATCTAGGTCTAATGATCCGATCACTTCACCAGACAATAAAACTTCTACTTTACCATTGTTACTGGCAAGGTCTCCTTGGTTCTCAACAATAACCGAAGTAGTAAAAGATGCTCCGGCATTAAAAACAGAAGTGCTAAAAGTTGGGTCGACATCAAATTTAAGATCCGGTGCTGAAAGCTCGATACCCGAGAAGTATATATACAATTGTCGGTTGTTAAGAGCATAGGCTAAGTTTCCAATGACAAAAGCTTGATAGTACAAATTCGTACTTCCACTACTCAACCACTGCAACGGCGATCGGCTAGTTGTTGAGGTCCATGACCGCTTACCTTCAGAGGCATCAAATTGATACTGGCCAACACCAAAAAGCTCAAAAAATCCTTGATCCTTAATGGTAAATGTAAACGACTGTGAATTCACATTGTTATTAATGCTTGAAGCTGTGAAAGGAAGCGTCGCTTCTTTTTCCCACCCACCACTTTCGGTATAGCTATAAAAGGAACTCGAATAGTCATTATCCACTCCTCTTCCTCCCCCTATAAAGCCCTCATTACCAATGGAAAATCCGAAAGAGTAATATCTAGCACTATCTGGATAATCGGCAATTTTGTTCCAACTATCATCTTCCGGATTGTACTGATATACATCTTTAAAGACGACCGGCGAATTAGCTCTTCCTAACCCGACATATCCGTAATTATCCGTATTGAAATAGACAAAGTCTGATCGATTATCGCCCGGAAAATCCGCTATTTCTCCCCAACTGTTCTCCGCTGGGTCGTATTCATAAAATTCATTAGAGGCATTGGTAATAGAGGTGTATCCCATACCTGCATATGCTTTCCCCTTGATCACAAAACATGCCATATTGCTACTATTTCCAGAACCAGGATAGCTGGCTTTTTGAGTCCAAGCATTTTCTACGGGATCATATTCCCACAGGTCCTTTTTGGTGGAAGACCCCATGCCGATATAGCCCTTATTGTTTATGGTAAAAGCAACATGCTGAAGCCTTAATTGCGCACTAGAAGTGACGGTCTCCGTACTTCGTAGAGTCCAAGTACCATCCAAAGGTTTTGTACGAATACCCGCACTAAAGCTTTCATCTCTGGCTCCTGTAGAATAGGAAACTTCACCATTGCTGACCTGTCTTGCCCCCATCCAAATGTAATATCTTGTATCTGCTGTTAAGTTACTGATGAGGTATTCAGAACGGTTTACCGGCGACTCAAAAACGGTCATTCTTGAATCTGTCGCGACGTTACCTTGCCGAAAGTTGTAATTGACAGTACCATACTGAAGCATAAATCCCGAGGTGCTAACCGATTGATTCTCCCAAGAGATTCTGATTTCGGTGCTTGAAATCACCTCGAATTTCACATTCTTAGGTGGTAATATCCAGGTACTAATGGCAGTGCTCACCCCACTAAACCCAGAAGTATCTTCCTCATTGACGGCCCTGATTCTATAGAAGTTGTCTGTGAAAGCATCTACTGCGGTGGTATCATTGTAAGCGAAAACATCTGTATCGGCTATCTTGGTATATCCAGATAGCGAATCCGTTGATCGCCAAACCTCAAAGGCCGTAGTAATCGACGGGTTTGCGTTAGTCCATTCCAGTTCGACCCTTTGTGAGTTGGTATTGGTTACGATTCTAGAAATGACAGGTGGAAATATCCCTGCCCGGGCATCTGAAAAAACAAAATCCGAGCTGTCAGTAGCAGAGACAGCTCTTAATCGATAGAAATAATCGTTATTCCTATCCAAGTTATCGTCGGTAAATGAACTGATATTAGCACTAACAGTATTGATCAATTCGAAATTTTGACTATTCCCTTTAGACCGATATATTTCATATCCACTTTCGTTGTCGGCAATATCTTCCCAACTGAGATCTATTCTTGTCTGCGAAACGGTACTTGCTGTAAAACCAGAAGGTGTCGAAATACCAGTGGTCGTCGCACTAGCGGTAGCACTAAAAGTGGATTGATTAGTGGAGGTAGTAGCCTTCAAGCGGTAAAAATATTCTATACCGGAAAGAAGGTTTTGATCGGTAAACGTTGTCGTACTTCCATCTATGCTTCCAATGACCTCAAAAGCGTCCTCGGAATCTTGGGGTGCCCGATATATGCTAAAGCCCGTTCCGTTATCATCGTTATCCACCCAGGTAATATCGATTTCTCCACGCATTCCTGGAGTTGCCACCACTTGCAGTGGTGGAAGCAAAGAAGTAGGGGTAAAGCTCCACATCTTTTTGCCAATTGCGGCATTCGTACTTCCAAGCAAGACAAACCCTTGATTTCTCAAGGTCAACCCTAAACCAAACGATCGAACTCCCACTTCGGAGAAGTCCCCTTCAATTTCAGTCCAATCATCATTTTCAGGGTCGTACTGCCACAAGCCGGTACCATTTGCACCAGAGAACACATACCCTTTACCACCAAGAGCAAAGCTCTGATGAGGACTTACATTGCCACCTGGAAAGTTTTCTACATCCGCCCAAGCATTTGTCGTGAAATTATATTTTTTCCATACACTAGACCCTCCCGTAGACACAAAAAGCTCATGCCCAATGACAAATCCCCAGTTATACTGACTAACATTAACCGTAGGTTTGGCAAGCTCTGTATATTCTCCCGTCGCGGGGTTGAACCGGTAGAAAAACTTTGCATTGTTGTTATATCCAGAAAATATATAGAGTTGATTAAAGGCATTAAACCCAAAAGCACTGTAGCTATTACCACCTGGAAAAAGACTATTAAAATTCCATTCTGTTGTGGTTAAGTCAAATTCATAAACGTCATCTTGAGGCGAACTGGTGAATCCGTTGCCAAAGAAAATACGATCGTCAAGTCCAACGAGGAAAGGTTGATAGTGTCTATTTACAGGTGTACTTTCCAATGTATTCCACCTTTTAGTGGTAGCATCGTACTCATAAAAGTCTACAAATGTCGATGTCCCTCCCCCAGCAACATATATCTTATCGCCTATCGTTGTTCCAGCAGGGTATTGTCTTGCGTCACCTGGAAAATCAGCTTCCTCGGTCCATTCATTACTCGGAGAACTTCGTAACGTATAGATATCTCCAGACATTGTATTGGCTGATCCTCCAGATCCAATGGCTCTCAATTTGTACCGATAAGCGGTATTGGAGACTAAGTCAGTATCAAAAAACACCTCTTCATTTGCATCCGCAGTATCTATTACTAAAAAACTACCATTACCAATAGCTCTACTGATTTCAAACCCCGTTTCGTCATCCGTGACATCCTCCCAAATTAATTTGATAGTACTTACCGATACACCATATCCGGTAAACCATTTAGGCGTGGCTATACCCTCGATCTTTGTAGCGATAACCTCAGAACCCAATGACTTCAAAAAACCCTTGACGGCCACTATTTTGTAAAAAACAGAATCCCCTCTGGCTACATTATTATCCATAAATGAAGTCTGGTTTTCACTCACCTCACCGAGCTTTTTATACTCGCCTGATCGTAGATTTGACCTAAGAATCTCAAATTTTTCCTCGTTGTTTGAAATATCTTTCCAAGTTATGGTGACCTGATCACTTCCAGCGGTCAGCGCCAATTCCGTAGGTGGTAGCAATGATGTAGGGGTATACTCCCAATGCTCCTGAGTAACTCTATTGCCATCTGTCATATAACCTTTGTTACCAATGGTATAAGTATTGGTATAATCATTTCCCTTACCAATACCTTTGACTTTTGTCCAAGTGTTATTCGCCGTATTGTAGGCAAAAACATCTGACGTACCGGATGACCCTAATCCTACATAACCAAACTTACCAATAGCAAATGCCAAAGCCGCTTCTCCCTCAGCAGCAAATGGTGGCGAGGTAATTTGCGTCCAGTCATTAGTGATTGGATCATATTTATAATACTCTGGTACTCCTGTAGTGCCCGATAGCGTTATAGAGCCATATCCGGCATATCCATTTTGTCCGACGGAAAAGGCAGTTCCAAAATCCATGGTCTTGGGGAAGTTAGCTCGTTGTTTCCAACGGTTGTTGAGCATATCATATTCGTAAAATTGGTTCACTCCGGATCCAGTCCCCACATATGCGAAGTTGCCTATAGTAAAGGCAAATGAACCTCTTGCTGAATATGGGATATCGGTACCAAAAGACCATACATTGGTTTCTGGGTCATAAATCAACAGATTTTTACTGCCATTGTGACCATGAGTAACATACCCCTTACCTAAGCCTGAAAAGCCTACTGCATAATACGTAGCACTAAGTGAGTTAGCTATTTGCGTCCAGGTGCCTGTTTCCTGATCATATGACCAGAAATCTGACCGGTTGTTAAAACCCATCCCATAATACCCTTTGTTTCCAATAGAGAATGAGGCCGCTCCAAAGCGAGCAGAACCAGCAAAATTCGTCTCTTGTGCCCAACTATCCTCCGTTGCTGATTGGTAAGTGGTAGCGTATGCTACATGAGACAAGCTAGAAGAGTCACTGGATGAGCTGGCCTTTACGCGATAGTAATAATAGGTGTTTTCCGTAAGTCCCTCATCGACAAACAAAGTGACACCATCTTGTGTTGATCCAACAATAGAAAATGTGCCATTAGCTGCATCCGATCTATAAATATCAAAACTTGTTGCTGTGGCTTCTTGACTCCGCCAGAGTAGCTCGATGCTATTTTCCGATAGGGTGGTGGCTGCCACCATATCAGGAGGCGTTAACCCCTCAATATCGACTGTTATTTCATTGGAAAAAGCAGAGCCTTCTAAATCGCCTTTGGCCTTTACCATATAGAGATACGACGACTGCGACAAAGGAGGGATGTCTTGGTAAGATTCTATGTCTTCCTGTGTTGTCGCTATAAGTTTGAAAGCTGTTGCACCAACACGTCGTCTGTATATCTCAAATCCTTGCTCATCGGCTGAATTGTCTTCCCATGTCAACGAAACGGTAAGACCCGAAGTGGTTCCTTGTAAGTTACTAGGTGCTTCTATGAACTCAGCAGGAACAAACTCCCAGAAATCTCTATTGGTTGTAGCACCACCAGGCCCTATATACCCCTTTTTGGTGTTTGAAGTCATGAATCTGGCTTGTTGATTCACACCAGGGAAATTATCGCCTGACGACCATGATTCTGTTACCGGATCATAAATATTGGTGGACAAGTTGGTGCCAATCACATAAACCAAAGGCCCCACTGAGAACATAGCACTCGCAGTCGTGGGAAAATTACTTTTCCGAAGCCATTGGTTGGCGACTGGGTCGTATTCATACATGGTAGTATTTTTTCCGACATAGGCTTTGTTACTGACCGTCGCTGCAACCGCTTCATTACCGAGAGCTTCGGGGATATCAGCAACCTGAGTCCATGAATTACTGACTGGGTCAAATTGCCAGAAATCTGTTGTGCTCCCGCCTAAACCTCCGTATCCAAAACCTTGCATGGCGAACCCAACTGCTAAAGTCCTGCCAACTCCTCCAAATTGAGCACGAGATCTCCAGGTATCAGCCTCTGGGACATACTCATAAAAATTTTTCGAGCTGCTCCCTCCAGTACCGTAATAGCCTCTATCATTAATCCCAAAACCAAAACCATAACGACCTGGTGAAGAAGCATTTGCAGCTACCTCAACCCAAAAGTCAGTCAATGGGTCGAACTTAAAGGTGAGCGTCGCATTATCGAATAACCCAGTTAAATAAACGTTATCGTCGATGACAAATCCTTGTGCTCTGTAGATTCTTCCCGCAGCACTTGGCAAGTCTTCCATTCTATTAAAAGACCCCTGATTACCAGAGGTTTTCGCATTCGCAACGGATGAAAACTCACTCGTCTCTGTGGCACTACTTGCATTAATCCGGTAAAAGTATTCGGTTGCATTATTAACACTATTGTCTGTGTACGATGTGTCTGTCGTAGCGGAGACTAGTGTACTATAGCCCGTATTTTCAAATTCAGACCGCTCAATATCATAAGAAACAGCCTCAGACACACTACTCCAAGCTATTTGGATGGTATTACGGTCCTCAGGAGTAATGTAAATCTGACTCGGTGGATCAATAGCAAAAAGACTACCCATTGACCCTAAAAGTATGATGGCGTATGCGTGTATTTTTATGATCATATTGGTTAATTATAATGCACCTATCTCTTTTAACTCTTGAACAGAAATGGTTGGAGGAATAACGTTTCTTTTAATTTTTTCAGCCACGAATTCACCCACTTTCAGCGCTATCTCCTGATTCGCAAAGCCTTTGTTTCCCGGTACGCCAGGCATATGAGGTTGATGAATAAACTTCTTCCCATCCATATGGATATCATACCCATAATGATTATTACCGGACTTGATGACCTTGACTTCAACTGACCTTGATTTTGAATCAACGGTCACCATTGGCACTGGTTCCTGTACGGATTCCCTTTTCGTTTTGCTTTCACAGCCCATCGATCCTAATGCGATGATTAAGAGAATCACCTTAAAAGGTACTATTATTTTCATTATGCGGTGTTTTTAGTTTGGAGTTCCTGGTGACTCAGGTAAATCTGTTTCTTCGGGCTCAACGTTTAGGTATGTGTCGTACCCATAGTAAGCACCGCCTAGAAGAGCTATAATTGGAATTTTCCGAATGATCCAGGGGGTTTTCTTTTTAATCAGGAAGGGATCACTGATAACATTGTTGTCAGGTTTTTGTACACTGGTTATTTTGACTTGATAGCGGCCTTTTTTGATCCCGCCAGCAGGGATTTTTAATTGCTTAAACTTATTTCGGTCACCAAGTGCTAAATATTTTTTGGGAATGCCTTTTGTCTCTCTTTCGTTAGGCGATTCACCGAAAGTTTTGATAACTGACCCATTCTTTAAAAGGTCTACTTTTACCATTTCTCCGCTTTTACCACCAGAGTAAACCATCGTTAACTTCTTCCCTCTTTTTTGCTTCGTTTTGGAAAGCGGATTGATTATCTTAAATGGTGCATAGGTAACCTCTCCGGCAATTTTGAAAAGCAATGAACCTGTAAATCCTCTATACCCGAGCTCATTTTCCGGGTACCAAATGATCTCTTTATCTCTACCAGGGATTACATCTTCACCAACCCCCGTTCCGGAGACCTGTACGAGTTGAAGTTGGTAGTTGTCTTTAGAGGATTTTAGCTTTATTCTGACTAACTGGCCCGGCTCAGACTCGATGAGGTCATACGTTATTTTCACTTGTTTCCCCACTACCCGGGCTCTGATATTGCTTACGCTTTGCGCTAAGGAAACGTTGGAGAAAACAAATAATAGGGCGATACACCCTGCTAAGTGATATGCCTTATACATTAATTAACGTCTTTAAAAGGTTGCTTTAATAATGAGGCAATCTAAATATCTTATTGAGAAATCACAATACTTAACAAACAGTTTTTAAGACCTGTAAATCGCTACAGCTTAGTGATTCAATAACGGTGGAATAGACGGCCTACTTTTAGGTAACTTATTACGAAATTAAATACTTAATGTTTCCAAGCACCACCTCCTATTCTCGATAGCCAAATCACTACTCCCACGAACAAGGCCTGCAACAACAAAACTTAACCACTGATAATCAAATAATTAAAACTCAAATACCCGTCATGAACGCCTTTCTCAAAACTTACACTAACGAACGCAGCCATCCTATTTCAATAAAAATCAAGTTATTTATATAATTGACTCTTAAAACTGAACACCTCATACTGCGCAAGTGACTTTCAACAACTATGACGATTTAAGACTTCCATATTAGCGAGATTTCAAACAGATATGACAATCAATAAAAACTAAAATATTGACTGATAATTTCTTTTTATAAAAAAATTTATTTTTTGTAGCTTAACCCAAATTAACGATATAATTGTACAAATTTTAAACAGGCAACCAAAATGAAAGCAATTCACAGAATAGTCATGGCACTCGGAATCATATGTATGACATATATGGTTCAAGCTCAGAAAAAAGCGCTGAAAAAGGAAATAAACGAAAAGGCTGTCAAAGAAGCCCGTAAGGAAGCAAAGTCCTATGCAAAAGAAGGATGGTATGTCCGACCTGGTTCTTTACCGATGGATAAGCAAATTGAAAAGGCCTGGATGAAACAGTATGAAGAGGACGACAATGGTTATCCTAAATATTACACAGGAGGCGGGAATTCGGTAGCAGGCTCTGAGTCGGCTGCGAAAGTTCAAGCTACGACTATCGCCAAACAAGACCTAGCCGGAAAAATCAGCTCGAGTATCGCAGCTGTCGTGGAAACAAATATCGGAACACAACAACTGACGACAGAGGAATCAGCAACCATTCAACAAACCGTGTCTGCCTCCACTGAAGTTATCGCCCAAAAACTAGGCCGGGTCATCACCCTCACTGAATTGTACAAAAAGGTGAATAAAAACAATGTTGAGTGCAATGTAAGATTAGCTTACAGTCAAGCACTAGCAATGGAACAAGCTAAAGAAGCCGTCAAAAAAGAGCTTGCCGAGAAGACCAATGTTGCTAGAGAAAAACTAGACAAGCTCATGAATTTTTAGTGCTGAAAATCACCACTTTATAGAGTGACGCGTATTTGCGTCACTCTACATATTTACAGGTGGGATTTCTTGGGCAAAATCAGTTGTGCGCTACTCATAAAGTAATGACTCAAAAAGTTGGCTGAATAGCAAATTGCCTGATGTAACACGATCTATACTCTGAAAGCAAAACATCCGAAAGCATTCAAGTTTTGATATGATAAAAATATTTTTAATTACACCAGTTCTATTCTTATTCATACCCGGTTTTGCACAGCCTTATTCTACTGGCATGTCATTTGACGATGAGGCCTATGAAAAAATCCTTGTCACAGCTCCACTGTCCAGAGGTGACTTTGACAACTTACCGCACTCAATAGACTTAAGACCCTACGCCCCTACTCCCGGAAACCAAGGCCAAACAGGCACATGCACCGCTTGGTCATCAGCATATCATGCCAGAACGATTACCGAATCTATTGCATTAAACAGGACCAACAAAAGTGAAATAAACAAAAACACTTTCTCCCCCTCCTACATTTACAACCAAATTAGGCTCGCTCCAGGGTGCCAAAAAGGCACCTACATTCACCAAGCACTTGAGTTAATGTCAAAGGAAGGAGTCGCGAAATTTAGTGACATGCCCTTCAACTGTGACCGAAAGGTGTATAGTTCTGACAAACAAAAAGCCTCGTCGTTTAAAATTGATGGATTTAAAACTTTATTTGTTAACAAAAGCAACAACAAAATCTTACCCGTAAAAAAGAGTTTGTCGGAGAAAAAACCTGTCGTTATTGGTATGGAATGCGCAACATCTTTCTTTTATGCCAAAAGCCTTTGGACACCCAAACAAGAAGAGTACCAAAAACAGTTTGGGGGTCACGCCATGGTCACCGTTGGGTATGATGACAATCGCTATGGCGGAGCATTTCTGGTCATGAACAGCTGGGGAGAACAATGGGGAGAAAGAGGCTTTGTATGGATTAAATACACCGACTACAATCATTTTGTCAAATATGCTTTCGAAATGATCGGCCGTCCAACAGCAAACAAAAAGCTATCTGGAAGTATGACCATTGCCCTTAAGACAGGAGGCAATATACCCGTGAGACTCGCTCAAAATGGATATTACATCTCCAGTCAAGATTATTCATCTGGCACGCAGTTTCGATTAATGATATCAAATCACCAGCCTGCCTATGTATATGCTTTAGGGTCGGACTTGACCAAGAAAAGTTTTAAAATATTCCCGCACAAAGAAGGAATAAGCCCATTCTTAGGTTACCAAGGAAACAACGTAATCATACCCGGGGAGAAGTACTGGATACGAATGAATGAAACCGTGGGAAAAGATTATTTCTGTGTTTTGTACTCGTCAAAAAAACTAGATATCAACAACATCTTAAGGCAACTCGAGACAGCTCCTGGCACTACTTTTAAAGAAAGATTAAAGTCAGTATTAGGCACCTCTTTACTTCCAACAGCACACATAAACTACTCGAGCAATAAACTGAACTTTAATGCCCAAGCTACGAAGCATGGCATTGTTCCAATTATCTTAGAAATCGATCATATTTAATCGACCGCTGAAATCTACTGCTTAGAAGACACAAAAAAAGCCACAACAATGTGCGGCTTTGAAAACGTGATTCCATCAGGACTCGAACCTGAAACCTACTG
>CAYMST010000074.1:0-18584 GCA_964393115.1 uncultured Roseivirgaceae bacterium
ATTACATTGTCCTAGTTGTGATAGCCACCTGCACGTACAGGGTTTGAAATGTACGGTTTGTGGAACAGAAGTGTCTGGTCTTTTTTCAATACCGGTGTTAGCCAGCTTGAGCGAAGAGGACCAGCGCTTTATTCTTGAATTTGTAAAAAGTAGTGGGAGTATCAAGGTGATGGCACAACAGTTGAAACTAAGCTACCCTACGGTACGGAACCGACTTGATGACTTAATTGAAAGGGTGGAAAAATTAGAGGCGCTGAGAAGTCAAAAGGGAAATGAATAGTATTATAGATAAAATAGTTAACCCGTTTTATTACCTCAAAGATCATCAGCTAATCGTTTTTGGCCTTTTGGGAGCATCAGTTTTTATCTTGGTGGGATGGACTACAGGGACACATTTCCTAGGTATATTTCATGTAGCCCTCGCTAAGGGATATCACTTGAAAATTCATGCCATTGAGTATGGGGTCTTCTTTGGAAGTCTGTTCGTAGTTAGCTACGTATTGAGTGCCACATTGGCAAAACGAGTCCCACGACCAATTGACTTTTTAAGTACCGTTCTGATTTGCTCTATTCCGATCCTTATTCCTATTTTAATGAGGTTTTTGGATGTGTTTTCGAGTTTTATAAGATTGTCCTACTATCATTCGGTCATTCGTATAACCGTTGCTATGGCAGAGATTGCCATGATTTGGTGGCTTTATTGCGGTATTAAAATAGGTGCTAATCTAAAACCTACTCAAGCAAAAATTGTAGTTGTTCTCTCAATAGTAATTTCCGAGGCCTTTATGGTCTTTATCATCCCCAGAATTTCACAATTAATATTCATATATCATGCATTACTTTAATATCAGAATGAACATTGTAGCAATGATCATTACTTTTTGTTCTACTATCTGTTTTAGTGGAACTGGAAACGAGGATTTAAAAAAAATTAGCAAAGCAGACGTAGGTGCTAAACTTATCAAATCTACCAATGCTTTTCTTAACGATTTTTTTGAGAAAGCTGAAAAAGGAGAATACTATGATTTTTCAAGTGTAGCTACGGAAGCCGTAGTCAATGGTATCACACCCGCGATTCAACAACAAGTAAATTCAGAATTGGAGAAAACTGCTGGTGAATACAAAGGTGCTATCTATAAGGAAGCCTTCGCTCAAGGATCGGAGTATAAAATACTACGTTTCATGGGAAAGTTTTCTAAAGGCGTACCTATAGAGCTGCGAGTGGTATATGATAAGAACGAGAAAATAGCAGGGTACTGGGCTGTACCTTGGAAAGATAACTTGCAGTTGTAATACTTTTACCTTATTAAAAGCTAAGGCATTTCAATGGACCACTTGAACTTCTTAAATGTGTTTATTAAGAGTGGTCTATTTGGACTTGGAGAGAAAATGGTTGGGAATATGTGAGCTATTGGCTCCTATGAAAGGGCTTCGTTTAATGTTTTTTCCAAATCTTCTTTGTTATACGGCTTCAGCACACATTTATAGATCGGAACATCCTTGATCTCCTCCATTAGAAGGTCTGTATTCGTATTGCCCGTCATGATGATTCTGACCAAGTCAGGGAATTCTGAGTAGGTGAGTGCCAGTAGTTCAGTTCCTTTCATGTTGCCCGCCTTAGAGTTCGCAATAATGAGATCTATTGTTTTTGATCGCAGTATTTCAAGAGCTTGATCGCCAGTCTGGGCAGTGTGTACTTTATAAGACCGTCTAAAACCCCTTTTGAATAATTTCAAATTGGTTTCTTCTGCATCTACATAAAGTACGGATTTATCGGAAGGGTTTAGTGAATTCTCTAATTGCATATAAATGATCCTTGGTTCAATAGGATATACGCGAGAATATGATAATTCTCGCGTTATTTCGATCAACGATGTATATAAATCGTAAAATGAGGAGTATTGAAAGACTATAAGATAAATTGGCTTAAGTCTTTATCTTCGACTAATCCTGTGAGTTTTTCAGATACCATTTCCTTGGTGATCAGCACTTTGGAGTTTTCACCGATGACATCTGGGATGTCGAAAAGTATATCGTTGAGTATGCGACTCATGACGGTATGAAGTCGTCGGGCACCAATGTTTTCAACGGTAGAATTAATTTTGTAGGCCATTTCAGCTATTTCCTCAATGGCATCATCATTATAGGATAACTCTACATTTTCAGAGCCCACCAAAGCTTTATACTGCTTGGTTAACGCATTTTTTGGTTCTTTTAAAATCCTTAGAAAATCCTCTTTTGTCAGATTGTCTAATTCCACTCGGATCGGAAAGCGTCCTTGTAACTCTGGAATTAAATCTGAGGGCTTAGATAGATGAAAAGCCCCTGCTGATATGAAGAGGATATGGTCAGTGTTGATGATTCCATATTTTGTGTTTACCGCGCTGCCCTCGACGATAGGTAATAGATCACGCTGAACACCTTCTCGGCTTACGTCTGGACCTTTTCCTTTACTTGACGAAGCTGCCACCTTATCAATTTCGTCAATAAAAATTATACCCGTATTCTCAGCTTTCTTAATGGCTTCTTCTTTTACTTCATCCATATCGATGAGTTTGGAAGACTCCTCTTCAAAAAGAAGTTTCCGTGCTTCTTCAATACTTACCTTACGTTTTTTATTTTTCTTAGGCATCATGTTGCCTAACATTTCTTGAAGGTTAATCATGGATGCTTCATCCATCATTCCGCCGCCAACCATACCAATATTACCTGAAGAGGGTTGCTTGACATTGATTTCTATTTTACGTTGATCTAATTCACCTTTTCTCAACTTATCACGAAATCGCTCTCGCGTTCTTTCGTTTAGCTCAACATCATCTGAAGGAACTGTTCCGTCATCTGGAGTATCAGTTATACTGGTGGAGGCCCCTTTCATAGGTGGGATAAGTGCATCTAGAATAATGTTCTCCACGATCTCCGAGGCCTTTTTTTCGACGTCTTGTTTCTTCGCTGTCTTTACTAGGTTAACAGACTGTTCTACGAGGTCCCGGACCATGCTTTCTACATCGCGACCGACATATCCTACTTCTGTAAATTTAGAAGCCTCAACTTTTGTAAACGGGGCATCGGCAATTTTTGCTAGTCTCCGAGCAATTTCGGTTTTCCCAACACCTGTTGCACCGATCATCAATATGTTATTAGGGACTATTTCCCCTTTAATGTCTTCGGCCACATTCATTCTACGCCATCGGTTACGTAGTGCAATTGCCACGTGTTTTTTAGCATCTGCTTGTCCAATGATGTATTTATCTAGTTCCTGAACGATCTCCCTTGGAGTCAGGTAATTTTCTTCTAATTGCATTAAATTTTCTTATTAAAAAAGTAATCAATATTGCTGGCCAGCGAAATAAATGTGGTTCCTCCAGCCCTATGATCATGAGATCTTGTCAATTCAAAATTGAATTTTTTAGTGTTCAGCGTAAATCCCCAACCAAAACCGGTGAGCCCATTGTTGTTTTCCAGTCCAAGCTCCCGACGGATTTGATGGTTATATCCTAGGTTGAAGACAAAGCTTTTGGAAATTAACAACTCAATAGCAGTATTCAAGTGACTGACGAAATCACTGAGGACTTTAAGTCGTTGCTCTTCGCCATCTTCAGGGCTTTCAATTTTTGATAAAGCGTCGGTATAGCTGACATTAAACCGAACAGGCATGTGTTCGGGCTCAGCCGTAAAACCAAACTGTAACTCAATTGGCATGGAAGAACTCGCTCCAGTATAGTCGCTCAAAATCCCGCCAATGTTCTTGATCACCATGGCCAGATTTAAGTTTTTATTGGGAAGTTCGTAAATGCCACCTATATCAGCAATTAGGCCACTAGCGCTATAGTTGTCAATTTGGCTGGATAAATATGAGGCTGTTATACCTATAGCAAACGGACCTACTTTTTTTGCCGTCGACATATAAAGGTCTAGATCTCTTGCTTGAAATGAACCTTCGGCTGTTCCAGTTTCATCAAAACGATCAAAATCCCCAAAGTTGGTAGCATTCACCCCAACGGTCAATTTCCACTTGCTTGTTGGTAATAAGGTTGCCGCTAAGCCAGTTCTTCCTATACTAGCATATCCAAATTCTTGTCCAAAAGCAACTGCCCCCTTATCCACATAATGCTGAATAGCAGGATTGCTCCTGACAGCTAAGGTACTTTTGCTAGTATTTGATATAATTGAGCCTGAAGAGACAACTGTAAGCGGGTCCATTGATAGCCTTAAAGATTCAAAGGCTCTTTCACCTCCGACCTGGCTCCAGATACTCCAGCTTTGCAGCAAAATGAAAATTGAAAAATAACACTTCATTGATTTGGCTTTGTTTTTCGTGTTCTAAGCCTTTTGTCTCTTTCAATTTTGAAAGGAAACAGCGGCCTCTGTATCAACGTCAAACACAATGGCATTATTTACCTTTTCTCTTAAAAGCGCAATTTTTACAACTTCATCTACGGTGTCTACAAAATGAAATTTCAAGTCAGAGACATAGTCAGCATTGATTTCATCTACATCTTTCTTGTTTCGCTTGCATAAAATTATTTCCTGAATGCCAGCTCGTTTGGCAGCCAATATTTTCTCTTTAATACCTCCAACAGGTAATACCTTACCGCGTAGCGTAATCTCTCCTGTCATGGCAAGCTTTTCTCGCACCTTTCGCTGGGTGAATATGGATGCTAGTGATGTAAACATAGTGATACCGGCTGAGGGACCATCTTTCGGCACAGCACCAGCAGGAACATGAACATGCAAATCGTACTTGTCAAATACACGATGATCTATTTTCAGGCTTTCTGCATTCGCTTTGAGATATGACAATGCAGCAACTGCTGATTCTTTCATGACATCTCCCAGCTGACCTGATAGGGTTAGTTTTCCCTTGCCTTTGCTCAAACTAGATTCGATAAAGAGGATTTCACCTCCTACTTGAGTCCAAGCAAGTCCAGTCACCACACCAGCACTTTCATTATCTTGATAGAGTTCATTATCAAAAACTTCTGCTCCCAATATTCTTCGTACCTCTTTCTGTGAGATTTTCTTTACATACTCCTCATCAAGCGCAATTGATTTGGCAACATTTCGGATGATAGAAGCTATTTTTCGCTCTAAGTTTCTCACTCCTGACTCTCTCGTGTAATGGTCAATTACCTTTATGATCGCTTTTGGATCGAATGTAACATCTTTCGCCGTTAGTCCATGCTCTTCCCTTTGCTTAGGAATCAAATGGTTCTTGGCAATTTCTACTTTTTCCTCTAATGTGTAACCACTAACTTCTATTATCTCCATTCGGTCACGAAGTGGGGGCTGGATAGTATCTAACGAGTTTGCCGTAGCAATGAAGAGAATTTTTGAAAGGTCATATTCTACTTCCAGATAATTATCCTTAAACTCCTTATTTTGCTCTGGGTCCAACACTTCTAAAAGTGCCGACGACGGATCACCTCTAAAGTCGGAGTTTACTTTGTCGATTTCATCAAGGATGAATACTGGGTTTGAAGATTTTGCTTTATTGATATTTTGAATAAGCTTACCTGGCATCGCTCCAATATAAGTCTTACGATGACCACGGATTTCGGCTTCGTCATGTACTCCACCAAGTGACATACGAACGTATTTTCTATCCAAAGCTTTGGCTATTGACCGCCCAAGTGAAGTCTTTCCAACTCCAGGAGGTCCGTATAGGCATAATATTGGTCCTTTCATGTCTGCCTTTAGCTTTCGGACGGCTAAGTATTCAATGATTCTATCCTTAACTTTATCTAGTCCAAAATGGTCTCCATCAAGAATCTCCCTCGCTCGTCTTAAATCGAAGTTGTCATCTGTACATTCGTCCCATGGCAACTCAATCAAAAGCTCCACGTAACTCATCGTGACTGGATACTCCGCTGCGGCAGGATTCATCCTAGAAGCCTTGTCCAGTTCTTTATAGAAATGCTCAGCTACTTCCAAAGGCCATTTTTTATCCTTGGCCTTCTCTTTTATCTTCTGAATTTCTTGGTCTGGAGAGTCCTGCCCAAGCTCGTCTTGCAACACTTTTATTTGCTGTCTTAAGTAGAAGTCTCGCTGTTGCTGATCGATATCAGAGTTTACTTTATTGTGAATCTCTTGTTTCAATTCCAGCATCTGAATATCCTTCAGAAGGTGTTGTAGTAATTCTTCTGCACGCTTTTTACCGTCAGCGATTTCAAGGAGTTTTTGCTTTTCCCCTACTTCTACGTTGATATTTGACGCTAAAAAAAACGATAAGAAACTTGGTCTCTCAATATTATCAATAGCGATTTTTGCTTCGGGCGGCACATCAGGATTTAGCTTGATAACCTTATTTGCGGAATCTCTGATGGTCTGAAGAATTGCCCTGTCTTCCTTTTTCTTATCAGACAGTGATTTTTTATCCTGAACCAAAGAATAGGTGACACTAATAAAAGGTTCATCCTGGACTACATTTTCCACCCTAAACCTGTTTTTGCCTTGGATGATAATAGTAGTACTTCCATCTGGCAGTACTAGCATCTTCAGTATCTTGGCTATAGTGCCTACTTCGTATAGGTCACTTATTTTTGGATCGTCAGCACCACTATTCTTTTGCGAAATCACTCCAATAATCCGGTCCCCTCGATAGGCCTTTTTTACCAGTCGAATGGATTTCTGTCTCCCTACAGTAATAGGCAATATTACTCCAGGAAACAGAACAGTGTTTTTTATAGGTAGAACGGCTAATTCCTTCGGTATTTCATCATCTTTTAGTTCATCACCATCTTCGGTAGATGAGATCATTTGGATCATTTCCCCAGAGTCTTCATCTACTATATCTGTCAGGTCTAGACCTATTATATCGTTTTGCATGTCAGTTCGTCAATGTGTCAATATGGCACTTTTGCCACAATATTTTGGTGAATATCGATAAGCCTGAATAAATTGCAATAGGCGTGCCAAAAAAACGGCTCATCAAATGTAACTTGAATAAAGTAGATTAGGAAAACAGGGTTGTGTGAATAATATTCTTGGCGTTAAATGGTGTTTAAGAAGCCAGTTGATACTGGTTTTGATGGGAGTCATGATGAACCTTCCATTGGATAGCAATGCCCAAAAGAAAAAGAAGAAGCTGGAAATATCTTTATTCCAAAAAGAGGAGAAACCATTTAATATTTACGATTTTAAGAATGTTAATGGCCTTAAATATTATTATGATGAAGAAAAGCTCAAGGCATTAAAGAAGCTCCATGAAGCCAATAAAACGGAGGAGTTGTTTGAAGGGCTTAAAAACTATGTTAAGAATTTTGGGGTCCAGAATTTTTATAAGGATACAAGGTTGATTTGGAGACTGGCCAAATTGACAGAGTTATTCGAAGGGATAGATGAAGCGCGAAAGCTATATAAACTGGTCCTTCGCCATCATCATGAGGGGATAGATGTATCGGAAATCCAAATCTATTTTGACTCATTAAATACGCAACAAACTGCGAATTTTGTTCCACTTGACTACTACTACGAACTAGTGGAATATCGCAAGTCCGTAGATACTTTGCGTCCACCACGAGGAGTCTTGTTAAACATGGGACGGAATATTAATTCCAGAAGCGCAGATTATGCCCCAACCATTAATATTTCTAATGATATATTGATATTTACCTCTCAGCGGAATGAAATAAGCAAGGCCATGGAGGAAAAACCCAATGAGGACCTGTTTTACAGCACGAAAGATGGGGCTACTTGGAGTGAGGCTGAGGCACTGACCATGGTGAATAGTATCTATAATGAGGGCTCGGCTTGTCTCTCTGCAGATGGTCGTACGCTTTTTTTTAGTCGCTGTTCAGCACCTGACTGTATTGGTGATTGCGATATTTTCGTCGCTTATATGCAGGCCGATAGTACATGGGGCAGAGTCGAAAATCTGGGGTATAATGTGAACAGCAGAGGATGGGACTCCCACCCCTCATTATCCCACTCTGGTGACACTTTATTCTTCGCTTCTGATAGAATTGGTGGTTTTGGGCTCTCTGATATTTACTATACTTACAAGCAAGAAAAGGGTGGTTGGGCACCCGCAAAGAATTTGGGTCCTGTAATTAACACACGAAACAACGAGGTGAGCCCATTTTATCACCCCACGCACGAGGTTTTGTATTTCAGCTCCAATGGTCAATTGTTTTCCTTTGGAGAGTTTGATATTTTCCGAGTGTTTAGAGATAGCACAGGAAGATGGCAAGAACCAAGAAATATAGGACCATTAGTCAACGGAAAAGGTAGTGAGTTTTACTTTACAATCGATGCTAAGTCGAAGGATATCTATTACGCTCGATCGGCGAGTAATGACTTGACTCGGTTTGACCTGTACTCCTTTCCGCTGCCTATGGACGCGCACCCAAACGCGAATACCACCATATCAGGTTCTCTTAGAGACTCGCTAACCGGAAAGCCATTTACTGGTATTGTTTCTATTATTGATGTAGACAATGGTATCGAAGTGGCGCCGCGCTACCTTCGTCCAGATGGAAGTTTTGAATTTAGCTTGATCAACAACAAAAACTATCTTCTAATCATTCAGGGAGATGAGTTTTTTAGGATTGAAGAAATGTTTCGCCTTGGCGGTCCTGTTGAAATGGAGTTGCTAACGGTACCCATAAAAAGTAAGGTGAAGTTTGAGTCCATCGAATTTGATCGTGGAGAGGCTTATCTCAAAACGGAAATGTATGGTGATCTCAACAGAATAGTGAATTTTATGTATGATAACCCTGACTTCTTGCTCAAGATATCTGGTCATACAGATTCACAGGGCTCAGAACAGGTGAATATGAAGCTTTCCAAGCTCCGTGCACAAACTATACGCGACTATGTCGTGATTTTTGGAGGAATTGAATCTTACCGGGTAGAACATGATGGTTATGGTAGTGCTATGCCAGTGGTGCAGGAGAATACTGAAGAAGATCAACGCATTAACAGAAGAGTGGAATTCGAAATATATCGTCCTGCTAAACCTATCGAAGTGCCGAAAGATTATGATCCTTTCTCTGATTTTTGATGTTAATTTTTAGAAAAATTATCGATATTTGAAACTATTGACTAACGTAATACGTTAATTATAAAAAATATAAATCAGCCATGAGTCTAAAGGGTGAGTACGCTACTTACCCTTTTTTTGTGCCCACAAATAACTGAATTTTAGCTTATATAGGTAGATGTGGTGTGCTGGGAACCAGTATATTTGAGCCATGAAAAAAATGCTCTTATTGCTTTTTGCCATTTCTACATCAGGAATCGCCCAACCAAAAGTAGTTGTTACAAATATTGGAGAACAATCTAATGTTACCTCCCCGGTCAAGCTCCAGTTGATTAAGAAATTCCAGTTAATGAAGCGAAGTACTGAAAGCATTGACAACGTTTTTGACAAGCACGTATTATCACCTAAGTCAGCTCATTTCCTTAGTTCGAAAGGTAAGGTTTATGTAAATGCACTCGAAGGATTTCAGACTATTGTTTACTCTATCGAGACCTGGGAAAAATTAAAAGTGATAACGCACACCTTCAAATCAACCGAAGATAGTCTGTTTAATGCCAATACGGTTTTCGGATACAAGTATGCCAACAGAACTAAAGACTTCAATATATTCAGTGGCAAACCTGTGGAGTTTACTACATCGCATAACGAAAAATATCTATGGGTGACTTACTACAGAAGAAGCTATGACGGAAATGCTGTAAGTCCCTCAGCAGTAGCGATTATTGATACTGATACCGACAAGATTGTACGTGTAATGCCAACGGGACCTTTGCCTAAGATGATTGCTACATCACCGGATAACAAGTATGTCGCTGTGACCCATTGGGGAGATAACACAGTTGGAATTATTGATATCTCAGGAAATGATGTAAAGGAATTTCGCTACGTAAAGCACTTTGTGGTTGGGGAAAGACTATCGTTCAATTTTGGTGAAGAAAAGGTGAATAGAGATGCTAATTGTGGATACTGCTTGCGCGGAACCACTTTTTCATCCGATGGTAAGTATCTACTTGTAGGGCGAATGGGAGGCATCGGAGCTATCGCTTTCTTTAATATGAGCGACCTGTCTTATCAAGGCACGATTATCGGATCAAAGAACAATGTTCGTCATATTACCATCAATAAAGGAGATTTATTTATTAGTACCAATAAGTCTGGGTATGTCCAAAAAGCTCCCATGCAGACATTGATCAGTAAAGTGGAAGAAAATAAAGGGAAAACGGCTAGCTTCCACGGCTGGGAAGGATGTTATGTGGGAGTAGGGGCAAGAACGATTTCGGTGTCTCACGATGGGCGCTATATTTTTGCAGCGGTTAACTATGAAAGCAAAATAGTCGTAGTCGACAGAGAGCAAATGAAAAAAGTCTGTCATATTTTTGCGGATTCATTTCCTGTTGGAATGGATATCTCCAAAGAAGATGATTATCTTGCAGTAACCGCTCAAGGCAAATCGAAGGTTGGTGGAGGGCATTCTTTCATGATTTACAGTATAGACTACTTACATTAATGCCATATAAGGAGAAAGAAATACAAAAAAAGTATTACACCATTGGTGAGGTGGCTGACAAATTCGGAGTTGCTACTTCGCTAATCCGTTTTTGGGAGGGTGAATTTGATATCATCAAACCAAAGAAGAACAGAAAAGGAAATCGCCAATTCACTAAGGAAGATATAGACAACGTACAGGTGATCTATCACTTAGTGAAGGAAAAAGGATTTACCCTTCAGGGTGCACGTGAATTTCTAAAGGAGAATAATAGCAACGTAAAAGATAAGCTAGACACCCTCGAAAGATTAAAGAAGGTGAAAAGCTTCTTATTAGATATCCGGGACAACCTGTAGCTAGAGCTACTTCCGTCAGATTTTATTTTTACTTTGAACATGGATGAAAAACTTTATCAGCTGGCGTTGACCTTCGTAGCTGGTGTAGGCAATAGTAATGCCAGACAACTGATTAGCTACTGTGGTAGTGCAAAGGCTGTATTCCACACACCAAAGTCCAAAATCCTAAAGATACCGGGAATTGGACCTAAGCTTGGAGAAGAGTTGGCCTCCAAATCTCCTTTGAAGAAAGCAGAACTAGAACTAGAAAAGATTGATAAATCCGGTATTCATGTTTGCTTTTATACAGACAACCACTATCCAGCTAGATTAAAGACTATTAATGATGCACCGATTGTTTTGTACTCAAGGGGACAAGGAAGTTTTGAGGCAAAAAAAACTGTCTCTATTGTAGGTACAAGAAACGCAACAGATTACGGTAATGAAGTTACAGAACAGATCGTAAAGGATCTGACCAAGTACAATACACAAATTATTAGTGGACTTGCCTATGGGATAGATATTGCTGCTCATCGCGCGGCCTTGTCCAATGGCTTGGAAACCTTGGCGGTAATGGCCAGCGGTGTGGATTTTATTTATCCTAGTGTGCATAGAAAGACAGCAGACGAAATATGCGACAGAGGTCTTTTAGTGTCAGAAAATTCATTGGGTCAAAAACCTGATGCTCATCTTTTTCCGGCGCGAAATAGAATCATAGCGGGTATGGCAGACGTGATCCTGGTCGTGGAAGCCGCGGAAAAGGGAGGGGCTTTGATCACTGCGGAGATAGGGTTCTCCTACGATAAAGACGTAATGGCGGTTCCTGGAAATATTAATAATAAATATTCTAAAGGGTGTAATAAGCTTCTCGCCGAGCAAAAGGCGACCATTTACAACTCAATTGATGACTTGGAAAAATGTCTAAACTGGGACTTAGAAGAAAGTACTCCTACTCAAAACAAGATCAATCTAAACGAATATCCAGAAGATCAGCAAACCGTGATACGAGTGTTGTCTCAATTTAATGATGGACTGCCGATTGATGAAATTGCTTGGAAGAGTCAATTAAGAGTTAATGAAGTGCCGAATATTTTATTGATGCTTGAGTTTGAAGGCGTGGTAAAGGCATTACCCGGGAAAAAGTTCAAAGTGATAGATAGGTGACCGCTATAGTTGGCGCGTATAAATTACCTTCCCAATCTTGATCGCCCTAGCTCGGGCTTTATGCATAGTAAAGAGAGCCAGATGCTTGGCATCCAGCTCCATGAGATAAGTGTTCTACTTGTGTAAAGTCTAGTAATATGTCGTTCAAACCACTCTTTGGGTAATTGTCTTATGAAGACATTAATATGCGCGTTTAGTAACTCTCAAATCTCTTATCTGTCAGAGTACTCATGAAGCTTATAATAGCCTCGATTTCGTGCTCAGACAAACCTAAAGAGTCTGGTGGTAATGTTTGGTAAGGTACCTCTAACCCCATTCCTGCTCCACCACCAACGTTGTAAAAATGAATGACCTCCTCAAGTGTTTTGTATACTCCATTGTGCATATAAGGTGCTGTCAAAGAAATATTTCTGATCGTTGGTGTTTTAAAGAAGCCCCGCCTTTCCTCTACTTTGTATGGGAAATATGCTCCTGGGTCATCGTCTACTTTTTGACCTGGATGCTCGAAGTCAGCAAATATAGGGACACCTAACTTTTCAAACTCTGATTCTTTATATAAAGGAGGTACAGTACCATTAAAGGTAGGTGGAAAGTGACAGGTGGCACAACCCGCTTTTCCCATAAATAAATTGAACCCGTCTAATTCATCTTTGGAAAGCGTTTCTTCTTTTCCTTGCATATTTCTATCAAACTTTGAATTGAAAGGAGACAAGCTTCTGATGTAGGTGGCTATGGCGTTTCTGATGTTGTAATCAGTCACTTTACCACCGTAAAGTATTTCGAATTCCATAGAATACAAAGAGTCACTTTGGATTACCTCGTCAAGTTGATCCAAGTTGACATGAAACTCTTTTTGATTATTTGCTACTTTGACAATTTGATTTTCCAAGCCAGAAGCGGTGCCGTCGAAAAAGAAAGTTCTCTGAAATGCTGCATAGGTTAATGTAGGAGAGTTCCGCTGTAGAGGTTTGCCGTCGTTGCCTATTGACTTTGTTTGTCCATCGGTAAATGCTTTGGAAGACTGATGACAACTTGCACAACTCATTTTACCATCTTTGGAGAACCTTATGTCATTAAATAATCTTTTGCCTAATGCAATTCTTGCTGGTGAGATGGTTGCAGACCCTGGAGGAGCGAAGTGGCTCAAATTTAAAAATGTACTGTCAAATAAGTTAGTAGCATTTGGAGTTAGAGCTCTTGCCGTGGCGAGTTGTATGCCCCAGTCGCTCGCAGTTTGATTGATCAGCACAAGTTGTTGGTTGGTGTGATTTTTTATGAAAGCGTATCGGTCGAAGGAATCGAAATTACCATTTTCTAGGTTTTTAATACTTAAACCTAATTCTTCCTCCCATTTCTTATAAAGTTCTTTATTTTGGAATGCTGGCTTGTAGAGTTTGACTATTTCTCTGATGGATCGGTAAGCATAAGCCGACTCCTGTATTGAATGAGTGAGCATTGGTGAATCAAAGCCTGAGAGTCCAGTTGTTGCAATAGCTACAACGGCGTCTCTGATCATTTTTAAATAATGTCTGTCTCGTTGTGAATATAAAATATGGTTATGTGCCATAAAAGGAGCTCTTGCTTTCAAAAATATAAGCTGAAGCTGTAGTGCTACTTTATCTACGGTCTCTTCAGAGAATAAAATCTCTTCCATCACTTGAAAACTTTTTGGCTTAATTTTCTTAATGTCTGTGTAGTCTTCCGCTTTTACTTTAAGTAAGTTGGGACTATTTAAAGTCAAATAGTTGTTTCGATCGAAGGAGATAATAATAGGTTCAATGTACTTATACCATTTTCTTGCTTGCATATAAGCGTCCTGGTTGAACAAGCGACTGTTTGAACTGTCCATTTTGTTTAAGTAAAAGGCCATACTATCTAAAGTACTTAAGTAATAGTTTCTTATAGCCTCTGTATATTGTGAAGGCTCGTTTTGCGTAGTAGTTCTCGAGATCGATTTCTTATCTTGACAAGACAAAACATTGAATAACGAAAAAAAGAGAGCCCCTATCAGGGACCCTCTACATATTGAATGGAAAATTTTTACCATGTTATGGGTTATAAATTATCTTGGAAGGCCGGTGATCTTGAACAAGAACGAACCTTCTAAGTCAGAAAGACCTTCAGCAATAGCAGTAGGGTCAAAAAACTTCTGACCGTCAGCTCTAACAGCTGATGCAATTTTGTCTTGCTCCCATCCGTGTACTTGTACGCCACAAAGGAAAGTTGCTTCTGAGGCCCCAATTATATCAGTCACGTCAATCATTCCGGTGATTTCCCATTTTCCACCACCACCATACTCTGGGTTGTTGTCTTCGTCACACTCAAGTACTGTGCTTAAGTTTCCAGTAGAAATTTCATACTGATATAGTTTAGCCCATCCTTGGATAGCGCTGTTTTGATCTTGGTATCCATTTGGGTCCTCTTGAATGTATACATAGTTTTCAGTTACTACGATGTTATCTGGGCTATGAAACCCGTCAGCTTTACCACCTACTTTGTCGCCATCGAGGATACATGTAATTTTACAGTCTCCAGTTGGGTCAGTATCGTTTAGCTCTACCATATAAATTCTACCGAAAGTAGTTCCTCTTTTAGCTAAGTCTGGGTTATCAGATCGGTATCTTCCAGTGACACAGAAAAATAGAACTCTTTCGTTAGCAGCAGATCCTCTTCTCCAATCGATATCTTCAATTCTTTGGAAACCAATAGCAACTGAGTCAATAGCCTCTTGATTAAGTTCACTTAATGTTCTTTCAGTAACAGGAACCCACTCAGCATCGTAAGTTGTACCTTCTGCCATTCCCATTTCGAATTTAAGACCGCCTTGTCCAGGCTCAGTTTCTGTAGCATTCTTTCCTCTAAGTACGAAAAGATCGCCAGAGTAAAGATCTCCTCTCGCTCCAACATACATCCCAAGGTGGCCCTCTGGGTAAGCGTTGTTTGAATCATCATCTCCAATGAAGGCAACAGTTTGAGACGGGTATGCATTTTTTCCGATAACGACAGCATTTTCAGTTGCCCACTCACCCATTGCAGCAGATCTTGTAGCAAAAGACGCTTCACTTGCTTGCTTGAAAGGGTCGATTACATATACCCCTTGTGCACCAGCTCCAGTACCAATCCACTCGCCACCAGATAGGTACAAAGGACCAAATCCATGCTCCTCTTGAGTGACTCCAGATCCTGAACATTGAGCGGTAAAAGCAGTCGCAATCGAATTTACAATGTAATCACCTTCTAAAGGCTCTAAGTTTGAATTCATTCGAATTCTAGCAATTGAATAATCTCTTTCCAAGTTTACAACAAAAGAGAATGAACCGTCCCCATTAGGATAAAGAGCAGCACCATCTGTGTATGAACCGTATACAAATGAAGAGTCTGATGGTAAAATGTCTTGTGAAGTCATTAACATTTCAACTTCAACACCAGTCATTGACACATCAAATACTGTATTGGGAACAACAGACTCCGTTAGAGGAGTAAGGTCACCTAATGCTCTAGTAAGAATGCCGGCAGGATCAGATCCAGTGATGATACCACCACCAAACAAATCTTTTCCATCGTTCCCGTTAGTACCATTGTCTCCATCTGTACCGTCTGATCCATCGGCACCACTAGCACCTCTTTCACCAGCCTCTCCTTGTAGACCTTGTGGACCTTCTGGTCCTTCACACATTGATAGTGTAAATATTACTCCGAAAGCAACAATCAGAAATTGTAATTTTTTGATAAGTTTCATTTTTGAATTTTTTACGTCACGAAAGTAGAAATCAACTTTTTCTGACGATAAAATCCATTGATATGAAATATTTAAGAAAAGAGTGCTTTGTTAAACATTAAGTAAAAAGTTGCTCAGATAAAGTTTTGATATCTTCTGCCAAAAGGTAGGATTTAATTTAGACCTATTTTTAATAAGTCAACGCTGGTCTTATTTTGAGCGTTTTTTTGTTGAATTGATAGATAAAACGCTGTTTTTTGAGCTTATTTCTGTTAATTATCGTAATGTTTCGATAAAGCAGAATTAACAAATTTCGTGGCCTTCGATGATGCTTTTAACTTAGGTTAAGTATTGTTCGGAGCCCCTTTGTATCTATGCATATTCAATTTTTATAAACAAGGGTATATAGTCGTTGCCAATAGGTATTCATTTTACTACCAGTATAACTTAAGCGGGAGTGCCTTAAGATTGATAAGCGATTACTGTAGGACTTATTGGCATTTGAATAAAATAGAAAGCGCAATGGCTTTCTATTTTATTCATTGGTCTTTTACTATCGCGGTAACCCAGTAATCTTAAATAAAAAGGATCCTTCAAGATCAGAAAGACCCTCGGCGATCGCTGTTGGGTCGAAAAACTTCTTCCCATCCGCTCTTATTGCCGTCATTATCTTATCCTGTGACCAACCATGTGCCTGCACACCACAAATAAACGTTGATTGTGATGCACCAATAATGTCTGTAACGTCTATCATCCCACTAATTTCCCATCTTCCGCCGCCGCCATAGTTCGCATGGCTATCCTCATCACATTCTAAAACAGTTGTGAGCTCTTTTGTAGCGATATCATAGCGATATAGTTTTGCCCATCCTAGGATAGCCGTATTTTGGTCCTGATATCCATTTGGAGACTCTTGGATGTATACTTGATTTTCGGTTACGACTATATTATCCGGACTATGGAAGCCATCTGCTTTGCCACCCACTTTGTCGCCATCAAGAATACATGTGATCTTACAGTCTCCAGTGGGATCGTTATCATTTAGATCAACCATATACACCCTTCCGAACGTTGAGCCTCTTTTGGCCAAGTCTGGATTTGAAGCACTTCGGTGGCCATTAACACAGAAAAATATTTTTCTCTGATTTTCGGCATTTCCCCTTTGCCAGTCGATGTCTTCTATTCTTTGGAAACCGATGGCTACTGAATCGATAGCTTCCTGGTTAAGCTCGTTGAGCGTTTTGTTCGTCATGGCAACCCATTCGGCATTATACTCTTCACCTTCTGTCATACCCATTTCGAATTTAAGACCACCTTGACCTGGCTCTGTTTCGGTACTGTCCTTACCTCTTAGCACAAAAAGATCACCGGTGAATAGATCGCCTCTTGGTGCGACATACATACCTAGATGTCCTTCTGGGTAGGAGTCATTGGAATCGTCATCTCCTATGAACGCAACTGTTTGATTTTCGTAGGCATTTTTCCCAATTACCACAGCGTTTTCTGTCGCCCATTCGCCCATGCCTTCTGATCGGATTGCGCTTGACGCTAAATCTTCTCTTTTAAATGGATCTACTACATATACACCTAAGGCACCGTTTCCACGACCAGCCCATTCGCCGCCGGAAAGGTAGAGCGGGCCAAATCCATGTTCTTCTTCGGTTACACCCGACCCAGAGCTTTGGGCGGTGAAAGAAGTGGCGAAAGAGTTAACAATATAGTCTCCTTCCAATGGTTCTAAATTTTGATTCACTCGAATACGAGCAATTGAATAATCCCTCTCTAAATTTACGATTAGGGAATAAGAACCGTCGCCGTTGTCAAATAAAGCTGTTCCGTCGGTATGTGATCCGAAAACAAACGATGAATCACTGGGTAATATATCTTGGGAGGTTAAGAGCATTTCAACCCCAATGCCATTTCCAGACACTTTAATTACACTATTAGGTACAACTGACTCCGTTAGTGGGTTTAGAGGAATCGTATCCCCATCGATTATAGTATAATAAGTCCCGTCAGTGCCGTTAGTCCCATTAGAACCGTTAATTCCATCGGCGCCACTAGCCCCTCTTTCTCCTTCTTCTCCTTGAGGGCCTTGTGGACCTTCAGGGCCTTCACATCTTGCCAGCAGAAATATTAGTCCAATAGAAAGAATGAGAAATTTTAAGTTTTTAAGAATACTCATGTTAGTTAATTATTCAATAAGGTAAAATCTATTATCGTTGACAAGCACCGGGTAAAAAGGCTTAATTCATATGCTCATAACAGGTATACGAAACGACGCTGTTTGATATTAATATGCTTGATACACGTATTGTCATCGTTTTTTGTTCGAATTAACCAAAAAAATATAAAATACGATGTGGTATCAGATCTTTTCGAGTTATACCTGATGCCTTCGTTACACTTTTTTTGAAATCGAGCTGTATTTGTTTTCAGGTGAAGATATGGCCACCGACCAGGATAGCAATACTTAGCTATCGTTTATTCTACACTACGTTTGATTCATTTGTTAATAGTGAAGAATTCACCTGTATAACAGGACCAAAATAGTTTATAATGAGATGTTTCTATTGGAAAAAATTGGCCTTTTGGTGATATAATTCAATTAATAAGTTTTGTCAGTAAAACTACTGATATTGATGCTCAAGATTATTTTAATAATGACTGTTTATACCATAGATTTGCTTCGCTTTTTAAAAAGCGTTTTTGGTACGATAACGAGATTTTTTAAATTATAAAGTAGCAGTAAAGATGAAGGTAACTGTTGTAGGAGCTGGTAATGTGGGCGCGACGTGTGCTGATGTATTAGCTTACCGAGAAATAGCTAACGAAATTGTTATAGTTGATATTAAGGAGGGATTCGCAGAGGGTAAAGCATTAGATATCACGGAGAAGGCG
>CAYMST010000075.1:0-2511 GCA_964393115.1 uncultured Roseivirgaceae bacterium
AAAGCCTTATTTAACAGCAATAAAACATCAATATGTGCAAAAATAAAACTAGACAAATTCGCCTTGATTTAGTAATTATCAGATTACATTCTAATCCATAAAACCCACTAAAACCAATAGTTGAAGGTAGTGTCATCTCTAAATATTCAATTAGCGCCTCAAACACCTACACTTAATCATAACTACCACATATTTGCATAACCAAACAGTTACCTTTATATTTGTAACCATATAGTTACATTATATATGAGAAGAGATGTCTTTCAAGCCATTGCGGATCCTGTTCGCAGAGAAATCATCGATCTATTGGTCGAAGAACCTCTCACCATCAACGCAATAGCGGAGCATTTCGAAATTAGCAGGCCAGCGATTTCCAAACATATCAAAATACTGAATGAGTGCGGTGTCATACAAATGGCACAAAGTGGTCGTCAAAGACATTGTATCATTGTGCCGCGAGAACTAAGTAAAGTATCCAATTGGGTTCATCAGCACCAAAGTATTTGGGAATCTAAGCTTGACACATTTGAGACCTATTTAAATCAATTAAAAACAAGAAGTAAGCAATGAGTACTGTAGCAGAAGTAGAAAAGCGTACCCTAACCCTAGAAAGAACTTTCGATGCTCCCCGCGATTTAGTTTGGATGACATGGACGCAACCAGAGCATATTGCTAATTGGTGGGCTCCTCCGGGCATGAAAACTACTATTAAAAAGCATGATTTTAAACCGGATGGAGAATGGGAATACACGATGGTCATGCCAGATGGAAATGAATTTAAGGCTTTCGGTAAGTACCTTCTAATAATAGCACCAGAACGCATTGAAACCACCGCCAACTTTATCCCCATGACAGAGGGGGTAACCATGATCTCACTTTTCGAGGTGGATGGCGACAGTACTAAGTTCACCTTTAAAGTGATACACCCAACTGAGGAGTACTGCAAACAACAGGAAGATATGGGATTTTATAATGGATGGGGATCGGTATTCAACGGATTAAATGAGTATCTAAAGAAATTATAAGCCATACATATGACCATGACCTGAACCTTATTAGGTTCGGGTCTGGCATAATGAGTAATAGTATAGGTACTTCACTGATACGGCTTTTTTAGATTTCAGAATGCCTTGAGAACAGAGAAAAACTAACTTCATATAATGGACAGGTCAAGTTATGACGATTTAACATCATAAACCTTTAGCCAACTATTGCCAGTTTCTACACTTTTTTGCTCAACTCCATTGCCCCATACCGTTGATTTGCCAACACAGGGGTAACCTTCTACCTCACCCGTCGCATTGACTACTGCTACTATTTTATTGGATGCCGCCGACAACATTTGATAATACTTTATAGACCGAGTCATATCCGCTTCACTTTTGGCGACAGAGGCTAAATAAATATCAGCGTTAAGCTGAAGGGCCTCCTCAAAATGAGCAGGAAGCAGACTCTCATAGCAAATAGCCGGCACAATATTCAAACCACAACATCGAATCGCCAGTTGATCATTTCCAGCACTAAAAAAGGGCAACTCATCTGTGTGCAAACACTTTTTCGTGTAAACTATGTGGTCAATATTAGGTTGAAAAAGGAACATGCCAATATTGGGCTTAGGATTACCGGTTTTCACAGGCATACCCAACCCTATAACTATGTTATGCTCATTACTCATTTTCTAAAAAACGCTGAGTCTTTTATCTGTATTTTCCATAGATAACTCATAAGCGAGAGACGGCCAGTAGCCCGTAAGCGATAACTTTGGAAAGAAGATGGTGTTACACTCGAAACCTATCGCAAGCTTCATCTGCTCAAGATGAACTTCTATATTTCGGGTGATATCTCCTTTATAAGATGTGATTTGGGATAATGCTAACCTCATAATAATCGTTCAATTGTTAGATTTACAAAACATCAAATTGCCATACGATCAACAACCTTTTCAATAATACCACAGCACTCCAAAAGTTGCTCTTCAGTGATTACCAGCGGTGGAGCAAAACGTATGATATTACCATGTGTGGGTTTTGCCAAGAGGCCATTTTCCTTTAGTGCTATGCACATGTTCCATGCAAAATCGCTGTCAGAATCACTATTGGTTACCAAGGCATTTAAAAGACCTTTACCCCTTACTTGTTTCAATAAAGAAGATTTCTCCACCAATTTTCGCATTTTATCTCGAAAAAGAACACCTAATTTTTCGGCGTTATCCGCTAATTGTTCCTCTTTCAACACATCAAGTGCTGCCATGGCCACTTTACAAGCCAATGGGTTACCACCATATGTGGAACCATGTTGACCAGGGCGAATGGTAAGCATTATCTCATTATTCGCCAATACAGCAGACACCGGCAATACCCCCCCACTGAGTGCTTTACCCAGGATAAGAATATCTGGCTTTACTTGCTCGTGATCACAAGCCAATATCTTACCTGTTCGTGCGAGACCAGTTTGGATCTCGTCAGCGATCATCAGGACGTTATATCGAGAACATAACTCCCTAACCGCACG
>CAYMST010000075.1:2550-18556 GCA_964393115.1 uncultured Roseivirgaceae bacterium
CTACCCCAGCCTCTCCTTGTATCGGCTCGAACATAAACCCAGCCACCTCAGAATCCTGCAATGCTTGATCCAAAGCATTTAAGTCGTTATACGGAATAACCTCATAACCCGGCATAAAAGGTCCAAATCCAGCTGTACAGTCTGGATCAGTACTGCTACTAATGGCACCGAGTGTCCTGCCCCAAAAGTTTCCTTCTACGAAGACCACTTTTGCGCGATCAGCAGGTATGCCTTTTACTTCATACCCCCATTTTCGACAGAGTTTGATGGCCGTTTCTCCACCTTCCACCCCTGTGTTCATGGGCAGCACCTTGTCATAACCAAAGTATTGCGAAATATACCTTTCGTACTCCCCAAGCACATCATTGTAAAAAGCACGACTGGTCAGCGTGAGTTGTTTGGCTTGTTCCACTAGCGCATTCAGTATTTTGGGGTGGCAATGTCCTTGATTTACCGCACTATAAGCTGATAAAAAATCATAATACTGCCTCCCTTCTACATCCCACAAAAAGACGCCTTCTCCTTTGCTCAACACAACTGGCAACGGGTGGTAATTGTGAGCACCATATGTTTTCTCTATGGTTATGGCTTCTTGAGAATTTCGGATCATGGTATAAATATAAAGACGGGACACAAAACTAACCAGGAAATAACCTTCAGGGTATAGATGGATGATACATTAGATTGGTCTCAATTAAACCCATACATGCCCACACATATTCTATCAAAAATTGAATGATATATAACATAGACACAGTCAGGTTTTCTGGAAATAAGGTCACTTCCAGTGTTATACCCTATTGAAATAAAGACTTTATTTCAATCCAAACATCTTGGTTAATCCATAATTAGTTTTGGTATTTCAAAGGCCGATTTGATTAAACTGACTCTTCATATGTGCATAAAAAAAAGTAACCTTCGAAAAATATAGTTTTGGCTAAATAGCGCATGATCAACAGAACAGGTCACTAGCTTAATCGAATATCAAGCACTCGTTTTGCTCGGTATCGTTAAATCCTAATGTTTCAAAACGCCTGGATAAACTAATATTCATATGGCAATTTGATAATAAACCCAAGAATATTCAAATACCAAGAGTACAACCATAATGAAAACGTTTGCGCTTTTAATTAAATCACAGCTTATACATAATACAGTTCTACCATTCCTGTTAATATTCAGTTTAGGCCATGATAGTTTCGGGCAAAATTTAACACAAATCGTAAAAGGCAGAATTATTGACGAGCAGTCAAAAATCCCTATGATGGGTGCTACGGTGATTATTAAAAACACAACTCCCCAGATTGGAGGTATTACTGATACTGAAGGATACTTTAGAATTAGTGATGTCCCTATCGGGAGACAAACACTAGAAGTTTCTTCCGTAGGTTACGAAAATCGTTCCGTTCCTGATGTCTTGATTAAATCCGGAAAGGAGCTGGTGCTGGATATAGAAATCAAAGAGTCGGTCGTAAAAATTGGTGAATTGATCATTACAGCAAGTTCACAAAACAAGGGGAAAGTGCTAAACGAAATGGCAACCATAAGCGCTTTCTCATTCAGTACAGAGGAGACCAGTCGCTATCCTGCTACATTTGAAGATCCTGCGAGGGCGGCGACATCTTTCGCCGGAGTGACTGTTGGAGGAGAAGATTTATACAATCAAATTGTTATTAGAGGTAATACCCCCAAAGGCTTACTTTGGCGACTCGAAGGGGTTGAAATACCAAATCCAAATCACTTTAGTGAGTACGGTTCCTCAGCTGGAGGGATTAGTATGTTTAGTAGCAATTTATTATCTAATAGTGATTTCTATACTGGTGCCTTTCCCGCGCAATTTGGTAATGCCTCCTCTGGTGTTTTTGACCTTAAGTTAAGAAAGGGCAATTATGACAAGCGAGAGACAACACTTCAAGCCGGGCTATTTGGGCTTGCGGTAGCAGCGGAAGGACCAATTAGCAAAAAATCGAAATCATCTTACCTTTTTAATTATCGCTACTCTACGTTAGCCGTTCTTTCTGCAATAGGTATAGATCTACTACCACCAACTGAAAAAGTGGGCTTCCAAGACTTATCATTTAAAATTCATATACCTTCCAAAAAATTGGGTTCTATTTCATTGTGGGCTTTAGGGGGTGATAACTATAGTTCTGATGAAGCAGCCCCTAGTAATGCTTGGTTCTTTAATGAACGTGCAGACCAATCTATTGGTGTAATAGGGCTTACGAACATCAATTACTTGGGTAAAAATACTTTCGTGGAAACGATATTATCTGCAACCAGCTCACGATATAAATTCTCATCTGACTCAATAGACGGTCGTCGTGTAATTAGAGAGCAGTTTAACGAACATACATACAGAGTATCTTCATTGATCAATCATAAAATAAGCTCTAGACATACCTTTAGAATTGGAGGCATATATAGCTATATTGGATACGACATGTTTGATCGCAGATTCCTAATACCAGGAGAGCCACCAAGTAGTCCTCTGAGTATAAAAAGTAATGGATCGGTAACGCAGGCCTTTGTACAATGGCAATTTAGGCCAAATGATAAATGGTCCATTAACCCAGGATTCCACCTCACTTACTTCAATATAAACGAGGATCTGTATCCGGAGCCAAGATTAGGGGTAGAATACAGTCTCAACGCAAAAAATAAGCTAACGGCTGGCTTTGGTACTCATAGTCGACGTGAGGCAATTGCCATATACCGATCTCAAAAACTGCAAGAAGATGGTTCTTATACCGAATTAAACCAAAACCTAGGTTTCACTCAAGCAAATCATTACGTGCTTGGATATGAGAAGATGCTCAAGACAGACCTTAGGTTTAAAACAGAAGTGTATTATCAAGGACTTTACAATGTCCCTATATCCCACCCCGGTTCAGTAGAAAATGAGCAATACCCTGTATTTAGTGTTCTCAATCTACCTTTTACTTCAGGATATACAAATGATCAACTATCAAATGACGGTACCGGTATAAATTATGGCATTGAGCTTGGTATTGAGAAATTCTTTTCTAACAACCTATACTATTTAACCAATATTTCACTGTACGAATCAAAATTTAAAGGAAGAGATCAAGTATTGCGAAACACCATGTTCAACGGAAATTACGTGTTTAATTTCGTTGGTGGAAGGGAGGTGAGAGTTGGCCCTAATAAAAACAACTTACTGAATATCAATATTAAGCTAATTGCAGCTGGTGGACAGCGGTACATCCCTTTTGACTTAGAAGCTTCAAATCAAGACAATGTCGCCGTACAGGACTTTACCCGGGCATTTGATGATCAGCTAAAAGACTATAAACGCGTCGACATAGGTATAAACTACAGAATCAATAAAGAAAAGTCATCTTCAATAATCGATTTTAGCATTCAAAATGTATTCAATATTAGAAACGAATTTGGAAGAACATATGACCCTGATGAGCAAAGAGTGGTGTCAGATCTTCACCTTGGGATAGTTCCCAATATCAACTATAAATTTGAGTTTTAAAATATTGCTTAGTCAAACTCTTCTGGGAGCAAAACCTTGGCAGGACTTAGAGATTAGCTTTGTCGAGCAGTTTATCTAGACTTCAACAAGTTGTTACGTACCACTAATACAATGGTTACTTGGATTTTATATTTGCTTCATAGCTTTTGATCCAATCCTCAACACTAACTTTCGAAACCAGCTGTGCGATTAGTTCAAGAGGAAGTTCATTAACCTTTTTAAACCGGATACAACTCTTACCCATATCTAGCTTAGTCCTACTATGTTTGGGGTATTCTTGTGCGAACCAATTCATAAGTTCAGTACTGGTATATATACACGAATGATACAGTGCGATATAGTTCTTTTGAGAGGCGATATTGATAAAGGGCAAAGGTAACTTTGGGTCACAATGATAGCCAGCAGGATAAATAGCATGGGGAACAACATATCCAATCATTCCATAGCTCATCGTTTCCAAGAAACCACTTGGGATATTCTTCACAATTGTATCTCTCAACTTCGTCATAGGGATAACTCTATCTTCAGGCAACGCATCTAAATATTCATCGGGTGTACTAGCCTTTATATTCATGGTATAAGAATGTTAGCAAATCCAATATCCAAAATAATCAAAATTGGCCTTAGATACCAGAAATCCATATATAGCCAAGTATAACATAAATTATTCATTATTTTTTTGACGACAATAAGGGTAAATTTGAAACCAGTTGTCATGAAGCCAAAACCAAAAAAATGAAGAATAATATGGGTAATGATTTAATCATTCATCGTTCATCAACTCCACTTCGACATCACTTAACGTGGATACTTAGTTTACTCATTTTTACTCTTGGCACTGGATTGCAAGCCCAGAATCTTACACAAACGATTAAGGGAAGAGTCATCGATCAGCAGTCGAAAACACCCATTATCGGAGCGACGGTTCGCGTAAAAAACTCCGAACCAGCGCTTGGTGGGGTAACGGATCTCCAAGGTTATTTTAAAGTTGATCAAGTACCGATCGGTCGACAGACCTTGCAAATATCTTCCGTTGGTTATGAAAATAGCGTAATTCCAGACATACTTGTGAAATCAGGGAAAGAACTTATTATTAATATAGAACTCAAAGAGTCAATCGTTAAGATTGACGAAGTAGTAATCACAGCTAGTTCGCAGAATAAAGGTAAAGTCCTTAACGAAATGGCCACAGTCAGTGCGTTGTCTTTTAGCGTTGAGGAGACTAGTAGATACCCCGCTACCTTAGAAGACCCTGCCAGGGCAGTGACTTCATTTGCGGGAGTAACTGGAGCTGGTGATGACCTGCTTAATGAAATTGTGATTCGGGGAAATTCTCCCAAAGGGCTCTTATGGAGGCTGGAAGGTGTAGAAATACCAAATCCCAATCACTACGGTGAGAACGGATCATCCGCAGGGGGAATTAGCATGCTCAGTAGTAATATGCTCGCCAACAGTGACTTCTATACGGGGGCCTTTCCAGCTCAGTTTGGCAATGCTTCTTCAGGAGTTTTTGACTTGAAAATGCGAAATGGAAATTATGATGAACGCGAAACTACCTTGCAAGCGGGACTTTTAGGACTTGCAGTCGCTGCGGAAGGCCCCATCAATAAGGAAACAAGATCTTCCTATTTGGTCAACTACAGGTATTCTACGCTTGCCGTATTTTCCGCGCTCGGCATACAAATACTAGACCCAACCGAAGAAATCGCCTTTCAAGACCTAGCCTTTAAACTGCACTTCCCTTCTAAGAAATTGGGTTCGATCTCCCTATGGGCACTCGGCGGGACAAACTTCAGCATAGACCACTCTGACCCTCAAAACCAATGGTTCTTTGACGAAAGAGGAGATCAATCCGTGGGTGTAATTGGGTTGACGAATATTAACTACTTGAGTAAAAATACCTTCTTAGAAACCATCTTATCAGCGACTGGTTCAAAATACCTATACACCTCAGATTCCATAAACGGACAAGAATTTTTTAGAGAAAAAATTAATGACTACACCTACCGCGTGTCTTCGCTCATCAACCATAAATTCAATGCCATGCATACGATAAGGGTTGGTGGGATATACAGTTATTTAGGTTATAATATGCGTGAGCGGGAATGGGATTCGCAGAGTGAATTTTATGATATTCCGCTAGACTCAAAGGGTAATGGTTCCATAGTACAAGCCTTCGTACAATGGCAGTTCCGTCCAAATAATAATCTGACCATCAACCCTGGGTTTCATTTCACCTACTTTGATATCAACGAAGACATCTACCCTGAACCTAGACTTGGTATAGAATATCGCTTGAGTAGTAAAGACAAAATCACGGCTGGTTTTGGAGTGCATAGCAGAAGAGAGACCATTTCGTTGTATCGATCTCAGCAACTACAACCAGATGGTTCCTATGTACAACAAAATAGAAATCTTGGGTTTACTAAAGCGAATCATTATGTCCTTGGCTTTGAAAGAATGCTAAAATCCAACTTAAGATTCAAAACAGAATTATATTATCAAAAACTCTATGATGTTCCCATTTTTCACTCTGATACGGTTAGTGACTTAGGATTCATCGTGTCTTCCGCACTAAATACACATGATGGCTATTCGAATGATAAATTAGCCAATAATGGATCTGGAGAAAATTATGGTATTGAAATGGGCATTGAAAAGTTCTTTTCGAACAACTTTTACTACATGACCAATTTGTCACTATACGAATCTAACTACAAAGCGGTGGACGGAAAAAGGAGGAATACCAAATTCAACGGCAACTATGTTTTCAATTTTGTTGGGGGACGTGAAGTGCATGTCGGCCCCGGTGGTAATAACTTGATTAACATAAACGCTAAGGTAATTATTGCTGGCGGTCAGCGCTATATTCCTTTTGACCTAGATGCGTCACGACAAAATGGATTTGGTGTTCAGGATTTTAGTAGGACTTATGATCCACAGTTAAACACCTATAAAAGAGTGGACATTGGTATCAACTACCGAATTAATAAGGCAAAGTCATCCTCTATTTTCGATGTTAGTATTCAAAATGTCTTCAACCTGCGCAATGAAGCCAGTAGATTCTATTCTCCAAGAAGAGAAATGGTATTAGCGGATTTACAACTTGGTATCTTACCTAATATCAACTATAAACTAGAATTTTAACCAATTTGGTTGTAAAAGATAGATGGCTAACCAGCTTTGACAAGCCATCTATCTTCTTCATTTCTCGATAAGGCTAACTCCAGCTATTAACAGGTGTACAAAAAGCCTCTTTCTAGAAGTATTAAGGCTGATTACTCTGTAGATCAAAGGATATTTTATGACCTTTGCAGGTCAATACATGCAAGATGAAATTCGAAGACTACAGATTCACTAAAGAGATACATCAAAATATTGCCAAACTCGGTTATAAAAGACCCACAGATATCCAATTTAAATCTATTCCTTCCATTCTTAATGAAGAAGATGTTTTAGCCATTGCTCAAACGGGTACCGGTAAAACGGCGGCATTTGCCATACCCGTTTTGGATAAGCTCTTTAGAAAAAAAAGAAATCAGAGAAGACCTGACGGTATAAAGTGTATCGTTTTAGAACCTACCCATGAATTAGCTCAACAGGTAACTGACGTTATCAAGTCTATCGCAAGAGGTACTAAAGTCAACGTATTAGGTATTTATGGTGGTGTTGACCAAACTCCTCAAATAGAAGCTTTAGAAAAGCGTGTCGATATTATAGTCGCTACTCCTGGAAGGATGTTTGACCTGATTGCTCAGCAACATCTACGTGTAGACAGGACAGAAATACTCATAATTGACGAAGCCGACCACATGCTAAAACTTGGATTTTTGAGTGATATCCAAGACTTAATCAAAAAACTCCCGAAAAGAAGACAAACGTTGTTTTTTTCAGCGACTATTGATAGCAAAATCAAAAGTTTGGCGTACAAATTAGTCAATCAAAACGCTGTTAGAATACAGATTTCCCCCAAGAACCCCGTTTCTAAAAATGTTGACCATCGACTAGTATTTGTTGATATGGACGACAAGCGTTTTTTTCTAGAAAGACTGATACAAGAGCATCCGGAAAATCGGATGATAGTATTTGTTCGAACAAAAGTACGGGCTGAGCGTGTACATGCTGCCATGGAGCGGGTTGGAATAGAAACAGTGACGATACACAGTGACAAAAATCAAGAAGAACGAACCAAAACTCTAGAACATTTTAAAAATAACCAATCCAGCATTCTAATCGCTACAGATGTAACAGCGAGAGGTATTGATATCCCAAATATTGATATTGTGGTAAACTACGATTTGCCAGAAGTGGCTGAAAACTACGTACATAGAGTAGGACGAACAGGTAGAGGCGGAAACCGCGGCGAGGCCTTGTCTTTTTGCAGTGAAAATGAAAAAGAACTACTCAAAGCAATAGAGGAGTATACTGGCCAGACTATTCAAGTTGAGGAAATCACAAAATCTGATCTAGAGGATACTAAATTGTTAACCAGCGCTAAAACTCTCGAACTGAAGGATATGATGAAGGAATTAGAAAAATTAGAGAAAAACAGAAAAAAAAGAAAGTAGTTACCTAGGACATTTGTATTGAATTAAGCATATTTATAACTACTTAATTCAACTCTTATGAGATCGTTAGTTATAACACTATCGATGTTATTATTTTTAACTCAATCTTGCTTTTTTTGTGAAACCTCTTTTGGTATTTACGAGGTCAATGAAATACGTGTAAAGAAATTAAAAACCACTCTACACAATCACTTTGATAACGCACCAGAAGAACCAAACACATATATACCTGACACCCTACATGTTACCTCAGAAGACACTGTCAGTTACGACAACCTAATTATTCAACTTTCATTTAAACAAGAATTAAGGACTAGCAAAACAGCACACGAAGTAATTTATTCGCTTATCCCTAGTGTGCACGCATGCACACCAACAGATGATATATTCACGTCTAGGATTGAAGACATTCAAATACACGATACTCATAAAAATTTTCTTGAAATAACAAATAAATTGTTATTTCGACATTCTGAGTTTACTGATTACCCGGTTGGCTATCAGTTAATATCAGGATGGAGCTTTTCACAAGGCCAAAGCTTGCTTCTCAGTATGTCTACTCCGCCTCCTCAAACACATAAAATTCAATGGCAATTAGATATCAAATTCGACACCGACGAAGTAGCTAGAACCTTACTCGTGAATGGCCCGTATGTCAGTCATTAAAAGCATAATTAACAAAACCCTGGCAACAATGCTGTTGTTAATGGTATATGGATGTATTAACGATTGTGAAAACGTAGCTCAATTCCATCTCAGAGTCTCAGAGGCACAAGGTAGTTTGAGAACTGTAAACTGTTATTTTCCACTTAAGACTCAACTATACCTTGGCGACTCAACTCGCCCGGTAAAATATGACAGTCTAGTTTTTGAAGTACAATTTATGTCAGACACTTCATGGAATAGATTTTATGAAGGAAACTCTTGTATTCGAGGTCAGGTTTCTTCTTTAGAGCAAATTCAGTCTATTACGATCACCGCCAACAAAACATTTATGAACAGATCATCTGGCGTAAACTTAGCGGAGCATTTCCTTATTTCGTCTAGTAATAAATGGGAAGATTTTAGAGGAATTATTAGCTCCAATAGAATTAATTTATTCAGACATTCCGATCGACTCTATTTCCGTATTATTAATCCTTTTTTCACAGAGGGAAAGTACATTTTTCGATTTGACTTTCAAATAGCTACACCAAATAGCTATCGGAAACTTTCGCTTAGTTACCCTTCAGTTTTCATCAGGTCATCATCAAGAGTTATGGGCTTAAACAATTAACAATGCCTAAGCCCCTATTTTAAGCGTCTATGGAACCCTGGACACGCTTCATAAACTCGTTCAAAGCGTCTTTCTGAGATGTACCAGACTTTATCCGCTGATTAACCTCCAAAGCACCGTATAGATTCGACAATAATTCACCAATTACATTAAGCTCTTCATCTTTAATATTTTCAGATTCCGAGAGATACTCAAGAAGCTCTACAGACTCGTTTATCCAATCTTCGTCACGCTCCTCCACGAAGGAAATAATGTGTTTAATTAGCGGTAACCTCATGCAGTATACTTCTTATGATTTCCTCTTTATTACCTTGACTTTGCGCAACCAGCTTTCCATTCTTGAACCCTGCAAACGTAGGTAAATTCGCAACTTCAGCGAGCTTGCGGGAATTTGGAAATTTCTCTGCATCCACATAAACAAACGCTACATCTGGGTTTTCCCCTCCTATTCGCTTAAACTTCGGTTTTACTAACCTACAGTTTCCACACCAAGTGGCGCCATATTGCACCATTACTGACTGGTTACTTTCGACAACCTCTTGTAGGTTGTCAGACGTCAATTCTTCCATAAGAGTATTATTAATTTCAGAAGAAACAAATTTGATGGATAAGTGTTCCCTTTCCTAACAAATTAGTTGTGAAATATATTTTATGACCTCTTTTGTAGCCATATCGTTCTTCTGATCGGACTGAATTTGAATTATGGGTATATATCTACCATTGCGTAATTTCACCCCAACTTTATTAATAAAATCTTGATATCCATCTCGAAATGGACTTACATCACGATAAATAAAGTCCTGTCTATTTTCGATTTCATCAATTTCGCAGAAAGGAATAACAGCATTTGACATTTGACCAGAGCTATTGATGATCAAAGTCTCATCCTTCAAATTAAACTCCAAAGCATTTGGCATTTCGAAATACCCATAAACAAATGGGATAAAAACCAATAGAATCGCAAGCATTAGTATTTTATACCCCAATATGATACCCATTGAAAATACGATCAAACCAGTGATAACAGAAAGGTAAGCCCAAGAAAATGATTGTTTTCTGAAAATAGCTATTGAGCCTACCGAATTTTTGACGGTATAGCCATTTACTTCAAATATGTTCATTGTTAAAAAATTAATAGTTCATATAAATAGAACACAAAAATAACAGAATTATTATTCATTTAAAATTGAATCATACATTTTTCACCTGATAATGGGATGCGATATATTTGAGGTTGAATTAAGGATAACATGGAAATAAGCGGTAAAATCATACAAATCAACCCTGAACAATCCGGACAGGGCAGAAATGGTACTTGGAGAAAACAAGAAATTATTTTAGAAACACAGGAGCAGTATCCCAAAAAAGTTTGTGTTGCTATCTGGGGTGACAAAATTGATCAATTCGGCTTGAATCAAGGAGAGGTTGTCACGTTCGGCATCAATGTTGAAAGTAGGGAATTTAATAGTAAATGGTACACAGATGTGAAAGCTTGGAAAGTGTCAAAGGGTGCAGGTTCTGGCAGCGATTCGGCTGAGCCTGATCACGTGGCAGCCAACATCCCTCCTCCACCTATGAGCTCCGAGCCACCTGTTGATACTACGCAAGGAGTCGACGAAGATGACCTCCCGTTTTAAATGGTCAAGTATACAGTAAAGGCTTAACCAAATGAATAGAATAATCGTATTCTATTCAAAAAGAATAGTATGATAAAAACATATGCCCACCGTCTTATGACACCTGCCGAACTAGTCAGTTTGGGAAAAGAAGTTTCAAAACTAATTGACACCATTGATTTTGGGTTTCCTTTAATGGACCAATTAAAAACGGTTATCCAAAAAGATTTGACTGTTTTAGATGCTTCTGCGGAAAGTATCGCTGATGAGAGCACAGAGGATATTTTAGGAACTTTGGATAAAGTTAGAGACCGAAACTACTTAAGCATTAGAGGTGTCATTGAGGCTAGTTTTTATGAAGATATAGTGGCAAAAATCGAAGCGGCAAAACTCCTTGCTGGACTGATCAAAGATCACGATTGGAGTTTGCACGCACTGGGATACGCAAAAGAAACTGAGCAGTTGCATAAACTATTTGCTGCTTTAGCTACCAATGAAGCCAAAAACGCTATCCAAGCACTAGACTTACAGGACAAAGTCGAAAAGCTAGAAAGTTCTCAAAAAGAATTTGAAACCACTTTTGAACGATTTTCAGGAAATCAAGAAGTTTTACCTGAAAATAAGGATGCTAAAATGACCCTAAAGCGGCACCTAGACACGTTGTTTCGTAACATTGAATTGTTGAATGAAACCGTGAAAACCGGAGAGTATGACATTTTAATGGATGATATAAACAAAGCCATTAATGCCGTTATGGTCTCAGTGAGGGCTCGTAAGCCCGAATTAGTAGAAGAAGAGGTTTAATTAAGGTAAGCATGGGCGAAATCAAATGTGGTTTCGCCCATGATATCTAAAACAATCGATAACCCACTACGAAACTACTCTGAGAATAGTGGGCAATTTCAGGTTTTCTTTGTGAGAGAAGATCCTTTCTAGTATGTATCCGATATTCGAAATGAATCCGCTTATATAGCAACCCAGTTCCGAGTGCTAAATTCATCACGTTATTTACTTCCATTACTTCATCAAAATTTCTGTTCCAATTCGATTCCTTCGTGATCGTCGATCTTCCGGTTAACCCATAAGCACCTATTATATTTATAAAAACAGAAAGCCGCTCATTAACCTTGAAATATCTTCTAATACCCAAATTAACATCGATTGAGCGATACTTTACTTTAAGGGTAAACAATTGGTCTACTTCCTTGCTATCAACAATGTAGTAATGGTAATTGGGTTCAAAGAGTATGGACCATTTGTTTTGTGAAAGTGGCATCACTTCAAGTTCTACACCAACTCGAGGTCCAAAACGCATATCTAGCGGCACACCACCTGAGTCATTAACAGCACCATTATTATCATAATATTCTCCACGCTGTAGGTTTGCGCCAAGTCTTAGTGATAATACCAATTTTGTAGAGGCTAATGTGCGAGCTTTGTCTTGACTCGGTCCATATTCACAGTCATTATATTCCGTAAATACCTTGATAAGATCTTTCTGAGTATATCTAATTTTCTCGAAGCGACTTAATTCATGTTTTTGACAATTGACCTGGTTCCATAGCTGCTGACGGAAAGCTGAGTTGATCGTGGTAGTACCATCACTAGCGTTCCGATATTTTTTATAAATGAGTTGCGTAATTGGTCCAGCAGCAGTTTCTTGAAAGAAAAAACGCACCCAGTTTCCTTGTTGATAAGCGTATAAACCATCTTTCCTATCCACCAAAACTCGCAGCCAAAGTGTCTCTTCCTTAAATACAGGCGATCGATTGGTGGTAATATATCTGAGATCTCGATCTGACCGGTCAATACTTACCACAAACCGCTTAAACGTGACCTCATTAATTATTCCAAACTCCTGTACCGAATCAACCTCTAAAATTTCCTCAGAAGCATGAATGCTCTTCTTAATAGTTATTTGATCTGGATTATGATTAAGGTCAAATGACTTAATAGCACAGCGTATTCGAAACCCGGCGTTGTTGACGACATAACCGGAATCATATACAACTTTTGAATAGGAAGGAAATAAGGCCGCTAGCAAAAAACACTGAATTAGGTAAATACGTAGTTTCATAAAAAAGCAGTTTAGTTCATTCAAGACAGAAAAGCGGACTTATGCACTAATCCAACAGGTCAGATTTCTTACTTCGATGCCTACACCGAAAGTCTGCCAAAAATAAACAAACTCAATTAGTGTTCAAAAGACAATTAAAACCACTAACATAGATCATACCAATTGAATTGACAGTCATGTAAATTGAGGCCTAGGACAGGAAGGTGCTAGAACATGAAGCCCATACTAAAACCTGGCAGCGTCTCTTCATCCGAAACAGCTAAGTCAATGGTCACCACTAATGTTCTTGCCGGCATTATCCAAATACCACCTCCGAATGACGAATGCCATTTTTTAGAATTTTCTCCTGATAACCAAACTCTTCCGGTATCATGATACCCAATTATTCCCATCTCACCAGGGAACAATACACTTTGAAATGACATCAGTTTTAGCCTCGCTTCTATATTGTGATAGAACATTTCATCACCATAAAAACGATTTCTTCTAAACCCTCTTAGGCTTTGCCTGCCCCCTACAATGGATGCATTAAAAAAATCATAGTCACCAAACGTCTTTTCATACCCGACTCTATTGGCTAGTACCAGTCGATGCATAGGCTTGGACGAGAAAAAGAGTGCGAGCTCACCTCCAAGCTTTTGAAAGTCTTCAGAACGGTCATTAAGTCCATACATCACCTGAGAGTTGAGATTAATTTTTAATCCTCTGGTCGGAAACACCTTATTATCTCGGTTATCAAAAGAGAAGTCCATAAATCCACCAGAATAAACATGGTTATTGGTCAACAGATCACTATCCAATTCCTCGGGGTTGTCTGTGGTCAAATACGTAAACTGTCTAGGTTCAGGTCGTATTCTACGAAACGCAGTTCCTAGTTCAAACGAAGCATGGTCCCCAAGACGTCGGATTACTCCTACATCAGCTATGCTTCTTCGCATTCTCAATCGATAAAAATCAATTTCCTCATCTAAAGACGGATGTCTCAGTACCTCAGGATCCCACTGGGTTTCATTTCCCAATCCAAAGAAATTACTTACGAAAAAAGGAGCTTCTTCAGAATAGTTTAAGTTCACCCCCCACTTTCCAAATACTTGACTAAACTCACCTTCGTAGCTTGCGCTGAATGCCCCTGTCGCAATGGCACCCTGACCAATAATCTTATGTCTGGATTTAAAAGGGGATTTTCGCCATCCATGCTTCGTGATGATCGCTCCACCTCCAAGAAATATACCATCATCTCGGTTAAACGCCGCCGCTACTTGAGGCATAACCTTGTCATACTGAAATTCCTTTCGGTTATAAGTGTGGATAGACCGATTATTTGATAGTTTGAGTTTAGTTTCACGCGAACGGCTGACCTCAGTTCCTTCTTTGTCGTAGACAATCGTTCGTTTAGATAGTCCAGAGACGACCGAGTTATCTACTATCTGGTCCTTTCCTTTTCCTGATATAATGCGCAGCTTGATTCCCTTTTTCACTTTACCCGAAATGGTAAACTGGTCTTTACCGTCCATTCCATATAGCCGAATCTCCCTTGTTTCACCTCTTAAAAAGTCGCGAGAGTACATCAAATGCTTCTTTTCATTCTCTTTGTTTAGTTTATACACTCTTACAGTTGTTGTTTCATCATCCAACCGTTTAACTTCAAACAGTTCCTTTTTGTCAGAACCTAACACGTCTACTTCTTTGGCCAAAAATCGATAAAGTTCCATGCTGTAGCGCGACATGTCTTCTCTTCGTGACTTTAATTTCTGTTCAATATCCGTTGATGAAATATCATGAATTTCCTTGGGCCATCGTTCTAGTGATTTTTTTATAGTCTCGTCAGTTAGGCGCGCTTGTAAGGCTTCCCTAACCTCTATCCAATCATTCTTGTCAAGGCTATTCATAAAGCTTCTATCGAAGTAGCGTGCATTGAATGACAAACCAGGAGCCCATTTTACTTTATCCCCAAAGCCTTCCACCTTAGGGATGGCCCATTTTCTTGCGTATACCCAAGGAATAACTCCTTCGTTCAAGAAAAAAGCTTGATCTCTATCTCGTGGAATAGGTCGAAATAATTTCCCTTTACCATCTGTATCTTCTGATATTGACCATCTCCATTGATCATCGTGGCGATCCCAATCACCAATCCACATGTCAAACAATCTATTCTTTAACACAAACTTCTGATCTACGCTATGGTCATTGTCTTTTTGTAGCTTTTCGATGATATCAAACGTACTTTTGAATCCAACGGATTCATCACCAAAAGAATGGTTTCCCTTCCACTTGTTATTAGGTCTCTCCTCCATCAAAACCAATGTGTTTCTGAAAGTGCGCTGGTAGTCTCCAAATCTTGAATCATCAGGTATGTAACGGATTTGTGGGTTAGTGTGATAAATACCCGCAGCCTCTGCCAAACCGGGCACAACAAACGCACCATACGGGTGAGAAGCAGAAATTTGATCCTGAACCAAGTAATGCGCGAATGTCCGCTGCATAGCCAATGGAATAGCTTTCGAGACATCTTTATCAATCGACCTCAATACGTATTGCTTACCTTCGCTATTCTTCAACCGCAATGACTTTGTTTGCATACCACCACCACGCTTTATGATCTCCAAGCCACCAAATTCCGAACCAATGTCAAACAGTTTGACATCGATCGGTTTCTCCCAAACTTGTCGATAGTTACTTCCCAGCCAACGCCTTACGGTCTTACTACCATCATATCGGTCGCTTGCTGCTACTTGTATAGACTTATCTTTATAGGCCACAGGATCCACAGGAGGTTTAGCCGTATAGTTCTTTTGAAAAATGTCCTTTTCAAATAGAAGCTCTTCGTCGTCTCCAGACCAAAACATCAACTTAACCGGTTTTTCAGGTTCGAATACAATCTGTGAAAAGCCGCGTTTAACGGACTGAAAGTCTGATTTTTTACTTTTTCTTACAATGGTATGTTTGCTTCCTGATCCAGCAATA
>CAYMST010000076.1:0-18478 GCA_964393115.1 uncultured Roseivirgaceae bacterium
GTCAGGGAGCTGAAATGACCTGCTAAACGAACCGTACCGGTTTTCCACCCTGCGGTAGTTGGTTTCATTCTGCTCTTCTTGGAGCTTCCGCTCGCCACTGACAGTTAACACACCTTTTTGAAAATCTATTTTAAGGTCGTCCTTGGAGACACCCGGAATTGAAAATTGAATTTCAAACTGTTTATCGGCTTCAAAGATGTCTACACTTGGCGTGAAGGATTTGGCGTGACCATCCCTACTCACAAAATCATCGAAGAAGGCATCGTTGAAAAAATGATCTAGCCAATTATTTGAAGTGTGTAACTTGTTCGTACGAACTGTTGGCAACGAACTGTTTTTAAATCTTATTAATGACATGATTATATGTTTTATGTTTAAAATTTTGTTTGATGATTTACTAGGGATAAAAACTGTGCCAGGCGTAAAACATGAAATATTAGGTGACAAAATGTCTTGAAAGACTCTGTTCTGGTGGTTTTTAATGACAAAACGTCTTGTTTTTGATTTTTTTACAGAAACATTTGGTTGCTGCTTGCATGAGAAGAACTGATTTCCTAATATTGCACTCCTTTTTCAAGGATATAAGATTCTTGAGGGACAATAATGACAAATTCCTCAGTAGCTCAGTTGGTTAGAGCATCTGACTGTTAATCAGAGGGTCACTGGTTCGAGCCCAGTCTGAGGAGCAAAAAATTAAGGCTTAGCATAAAATGCTGAGCCTTTTTTTATGTCGTATTTTTAAGTCTTTTGTGGGCCAACTTTCAACAAGCATAAAACGGCAAAAAGCCCGTTACTCTTAAAAAAAACGTTTGTCAAACTCAGGATTGATAGCTAAATGCCTCAGTCCGCACCTTTCAACGAGAACTATTTGATTATGTACTCCAACGTGTCGTTAAGAACAGTATTTTTGTTATAAACGGTCTGCTGGTTACGATGCTTAATGGCGGTATACATTTCAGGCGGGCACTTACCACAATAGTTGCAAATGCGTTGTTCTTCGACAACCTCATAGTCCACAGATATGGTGTCTATCTGGTCCAATCGGTTATTTTTCACCAAATAGATTTTGGAAGAATCTGTAATTAAGTGCAGCAGTAGGCGAGTCCCTTCGAATATTTCAGGACTAAACGAATTCTCCATGGTGTCTAGCGGTGCATATTGCTTATCCAGTTCGATGACGGAAATGTCTTCTAAATCGTCTTTCTGTATGGGTTTATTTTTCATGTCGATGGTCAATACTGTGATAGGGAACTGATCAATATTTATGCAGGCAGCTTCTGTACATGCGCAGTCGCATCCAAATAGAAAACTTAACGCAGCACCGAGTGCGAAAAGAGGTAAAATAGTTTTGTTCATTATGTTCAATTTTAAACCTGAGGTAAGACACCTTAAGTGCTCGATATAGTTGCAAATCGACTAGGCATATATTCATTTTGATGATGGTTTGTCAAAGGTTTGGAGTTGTGTTTTCCACAAATTGTCTAAGAAGTAGTGGTGTTTTCAAATGTGAGGATGTCTGAAATAACTACTCTTTTAGGTGAATGATTGTGAGATTTAATTTCATTGCTAGTCTGAATTGTTTTTGTTTAATTTATTGCTTGAATAAGTCAATTTGAGGTGTTTTTTTGTTCGGTAGGGTTTAATTTTGATCAATGCTTTGCTAATGCATGAAAGCGACTCGGCTTTCCTGACAAGCAGAAAGTTGTCGACATATATTTTAACTACTTACTTCAAATCAGTATGAAATTCCATTATCCATATACTCCTACTAAATTCATCCTTGCGGGGTTTTCGCTTTACCTCTGTACGCCTCTGGCATTTTCTGCCCTGGATACATTCATGACACTTTATGAAAATAATGAAATGGGATGGAGGTACTATAGCGCGTTAATAGGCTTGATAATCATAGGTTCTTTCTTTCTAATTGGTTTAACTCTCTTTATTGTTCAACTTCGAGGCTTTCTAAAAACACATTGGAAAACCGATAATTCGTTTTTGGAGTTATTGATTTCTGATTTGCAGCGGATAGTTGATCAAAAGAAACTAGATCGCTTACGGTCTTAATTGCCCTACTTATGAAATTTTTCTATCCCTATTCTCCTCAGCAATTGGCTGCCGCCAAAACATCTTTTTGGGGATGCTCCATATTCATGTTTTGGTCAACGTATGTATTTCTCGGGGTTGTCCACAAAGGAGTCTATCATTGGAAGTTTTATGGTGGGCTTATTGGCATGTTGATTTTTTGGACCTTCTTTCTGTTCAGCAACCTCAGCTCGATTCTAAAATAAGCCTCTAGAGTTACAGAGAGCGGTTTTTGAAAGATTTGCTGTTTGAGACTACTCGAAGAGTAGGCAACAGGGCCGCCTGGCGGTTTCAAATCTTTCTAGATTTTTTGTGTACTTTTTCATCAATGGAAAAAGTACAAGCCTGTCCGGCTTGAGAACAACTGTCGGTAAATGAGATGACAAATGTTTTTCCCAACATCATTTAGAGATGAAATACTAATCGAACTCAGGTCAGCGGTGTAAATACGATTGTTCAGTTAAAAGGTTTTTTCAAAAGTCAATCCAAAACGAATGATTAGGTGAAATTCGGAATTACTTCCTCACCAAGTTCCTCAAGTACTTCCTCTGCTGGTCTTGACCCATATTTCAAATTCAAGATCACATGATTGACTCCATAAGACTCTAGTAGTTTTAAGTGTGCATTAGTATAATCCGTTCCGGCTTTGAAGCCCAGATGAATGGGAAGTGGCTTTGCTTTCTTATTATCCGACAGGTCCACATATAGAGACTGAGCAAATGGTTTCCACTCTTGCTTGGTTTTACGCAACACCTCACGCCATCTAGTCATGACAAGCTCCAGTGTTTTGAAATCGCGCGGATAGTATAGCCATCCGTTAGTGTGTTTCGCAATCCACTCCAGTGATTGTCCTGAGTGTCCTGTTACCAAGTATGTGGTGTCGTAAGGCTGCTTAGGGAGCAAATCAATATTCCCCATTACTTCACCATAAAACTTGGATTTGTGTCGAGGAAAGTCACCCATAAGTGCCTTCATATAGAAAAAGCTATCTTGAAAGAGCTCCGTTCGCTCGTTGATATTTTGATGGAAAGCCGGGTATTCTATAGGTCGATCACCTGACGCTATACCCATTACCATTCTTCCTTTTGACAAGGATTGTAAGCTTGAAATAGATTTAGCCGTATGCACGGGGTGTCTGAGGGGTAAAATAATACTACCAGTGGCGAGCGCAATTTTATGAGTATGATTCATAATGTGCGCCATATATATCCACGGGTCGTACAGCTGGCCGGCATCTCCGAAACTAGGGTCGTGAAAGGGGACGTCTCGAAACCATAGCGCTTGAAAGCCAAGTTGCTCTGCTCTCTTGGCAAGTTTCTCCTGCTCTGCCATTTTAGCAATTGATCCAGGATAAGATTCGATGGGGAACACGAGTCCCAAACTCAACTTACCATACCGAGCTATTTTATTTAGCTGATTCATAGTTGGCTAAAATTTTGTTCGTCACAGTAATTAATGACGCTATTTTATTGTCAATGTACGCATCTGGATGGGCAGGAGCATACGTACCCTGATCATTGTCAAAGTAGCTTCCATTCTTGGAAGCAAGCTCTTCTGCTGTTGCTAACTCGGCTAAAAGGTTTGCTCCTTTATCAACAGGAGCCCAAAACCTGCCATAGGCTTCTACAACCATTTTGGTTTGGAGTAGTGACCCTGGGTTCACCGCTATCGTTGTTGCCCAATCGATTTTTTTAGCCAAGTCCATGCTCCACATGGTTAAGGCCAGTTTGCTTTGTGCATAGGCCTCCTGCTCGGATAACCTTTCTGATCCTATGAGAGCATCTAGTGAAACAGTCGACTGCGCCGCTGAGCTTAAATTAATAATTCTGGGTTCTTTTCCTTTTTTTAACAAAGGAGATAACGCTTTGGTGAGTAAAACAGGGGCAAGGTAATTAACTACAAACCTGATATCTTGACCGTTAGAAGTAGCGGTGTGTGGGCTTTTCAGTACACCAGCATTATTGATCAATACATCAATGTGAGACACTTCTTTTTTTACACTATTCGTAAAATCGCTAACAGTGTTTAGGTCCGATAGGTCAGCAAGCACAGTGTATAAACTCCCAGAGCCTTTGACCTCCTTGATTTGCGATACTGTTTTTTTGAGCTTTTCAGCATTTCTTCCATGGATAATCAAATGATGTCCTCTTGCCGCTAAGGTTATTGCCGTTTGTTTACCAATACCATCGGTGCTTCCAGTTATTAAAATCGTTTTGCTCATTATTAATTCCAATTATTTCAAGGTTACGACTATTTTTCCGATAGTCCTTCCGCTCTCAAGGGCTTTGTGTGCCTGTTGCATTTCGTGAAAGTCATAAGTTTTCGAAATGTGTGGCTTCAAAACGCCAAATTGAAGAAGTTCCCTGATGGTGTCAATGTCTTTTTCACTGGACTGGACCATATGGAAAGCAAGGTTTACATTTCTTTGCTTGGCAAGCTCTATGGTTTCTATTGCAAAGTCGGGGCTTGGTATGGAAACGACCATTCCTCCGTCTTTTGCGATGCCAACGGACTTGTGAAGTGTTTCACCGTTGAACATGTCAAATACAAAATCGATGTCCGACAAAACCTCCTCAAACTTTTCTGTTCGATAATCAATATGCTGGTCAGCGCCTAAGGATAGGATGAGCTCTTTATTCTTCGTGGAACTTGTCGAAACAATATATGCCCCCAAGTACTTGGCGATTTGAATAGCAAAGTGCCCCACGCCTCCGGACCCTGCATGGATGAGTACTTTATTTCCTTTCTCAACGTGTCCTTCTAGCACTTGAAGTGCGGTTAGAGCAGCTAGTGTAGATGCAGCTGCAGATTCAAAAGAAATGTCTTCTGGGATGATAGCTAAATGGTCTTGAGGAGCCTTGACATACTCTGCATACGCGTTTCCATTTCCCAAGAAATTAACCATTCCAAATACGCGATCACCAACTTTGAATTTGGAGACCTCACTTCCTATTTCGGTTACCTCTCCTGCAATGTCCCACCCCAAAATGGCTGGTCGATTTTCTCCATAAATCATATTTAGCGCACCTTCATGTGTTCTTACCTTGTAATCTACGGGGTTCACACTGATCGCTTTGTTTCGAATTAGCACTTCATTTGGGTGGATTTGAGGGGTGTCAATTTCTGTAAATTCTAAGTTTTCTGCCCCGCCTGTTTTATGTAATACTATTGCTTTCATTTCGACTATCAATTTTATAGTTGCAACAATAAGTATAGCTTTTTAACTTCGCAATAACGGTCAAAAAGGATAGTTTACCCAAATCATGTATCAGGTAAAAGGAAAAGAATACCCTTGTTGTACGAGTGTGACCATGGGGATAATAGGAGGTAAGTGGAAAACGGTAATCCTGTATTACCTTATTGATGGTCCTCTTCGATACAACGAGTTAAAAAAAAGAATGACTACGGTTACAGAGCGGACGCTAAGTCTCCAGCTCAAGCAACTTGAAGAAGACGGAGTTATTGTTCGGACGGTACATACCGCCAAGCCACCTTTAAAGGTAGATTATGCACTTACGGACTTTGGGGAAACACTTATACCACTTCTAAACGCTATAGTCGAATGGGGGGATTATGTGGTGTCTAGGTATAACGAGAAGTCACTCGAATAACCTTTGTGCTTGACCTTAAAAAGATAGCATAAAAAGCCCCGCTTCAGCGGGGCTAGAATAGAAGTTGTTTATAGACGAAGAATGGTTATTTGATTTTCAACTTACGAATGATATCTCCTTCCAGTAGACCTAGTCTTACAATATACAACCCCGGATTTAACCCATCTAGTGGAATAGATTTGGTGTTCGCTCCTTTTTGAAGCTGGAATGTAAACTGTTTTACTTGCTTGCCAGAGCCGTCAACTATTAGGCCGTTAACCAATTGGTCTTTAGTAGTGAGCAAGCTTAAGTTGGTAACACCGTTTTGTGCTGGGTTAGGGCTTAGTATAAAGGAGTTCTGAGTTTGCTTTCGAGGGGCGTAGCTGCGAGATCCAGAGGAAGTAGTAGCCTGAACCTTGTTGGAGTTTTGTACCACGTTGACTTCCCAAGCATGAAATGATGACATGTCAAACTCATATGTTGTATTTGGTTTTAGGTTTGTAATAATTATTGAGGTACCAATTCCGGAGGGTGAACCTAAAGCACTACAATCGTCAGCGAAATCACACCCTAAAGAATAGCCTTGAGGTGAAAAACCTATTGCTCCACCATGTGGTCCGCCGATTTCGTTAATGCCAATAACTGCATAGTCATCAAGTCCAACGTAACCCCAGCTAAGTTCTACCGTGGTTGCTGTAACATTGTCTACGTAAAGTTCAATTGGAATGCTATTCCACCAGTCAGGAACACTTGGGCTTCCATAAGGATTGTAGTCATCACCAGGGATATAAGCGTCATATTGTGCAAAAGAACTGAATACAGCCATTAATGCCGCGAGAGTAAATGTTAATCGAGTTTTCATCGTTGAAATAAATAAGTTATGAATGAGTAATTTGTTTACATCTGAATAGGCGTAACCAAAAGGTAAGGAGGAATACAGGTTGATTCTAGGGCACAAACAGTCATGTTGGTCATGGGTTGATGACATAGGGTTACCTCTTCAGGTGTTTTTGGTATACGTTATATATTGCTATAATTATTGGTGAAAGTAGTCTTGTTTCATGTTGATTTTTGCACCTGCCTATCACATAATATCGTATTATTTGATTTTCTCAAGCTGCCGGTTGTTTTCATGAAAAACTAATAAAAAGAATGTTTTTTTCAGGAATGTTTTGTCAAATTGTAAATTTGGATTGATTAGTGTTATCGTGACGTTGGTAAATAATAACCGTAATAAAACATTTTTTTCTTGTTATTGTGTCAACTAATGGAGTTATAAATGAAGACAATAAGGAGCCTAGACAAAAGAGTTGGTTTGAACGGTATCTTGCTGGATTTCACATTAGGTTTAAAACAGACCTTCTATAATATCAGTGAATGGCTTAAGTTAATTTACCGTATGCGGTAAGCGCGTCTCTGATTCCCGATGTTAATTGCTCTAACTCCTTCTGAGAAATGCTGTACGGTGGCATGGTGTATACTAATTTCCCGAAAGGCCTTAGCCAAACACCTCTTTTGACTAACTCGCGTTGCATGGTTTCCATCCGAACTGGTTCTTCTAGCTCAACCGCGCCTATGGCTCCCAGCACTCGAACTTCACGCACTATATCTAATTCCTCCAATGGAAGTAACTGCTGTTGCAATTGAAGCTCAATACTTGAAATGTCTTGTTGCCAGTTTTTCGATAGTAGTAAATCAATGCTCGCTTTGGCTACTGCACAGGCAAGCGGATTTCCCATAAAAGTAGGGCCATGCATAAACAGGCCTGGAAAAGCATTGGATATGGAATGCGCTATTTCTTTGGTACAAAGTGTAGCGGCAAATGACATATAGCCACCTGTTATCGCTTTTCCAATACAGAAAATGTCAGGGGTTATAGCTGCGTGCTCACAGGCAAATAGTTTGCCAGTTCGCCCAAAACCGGTGGCTATTTCATCGGCAATTAATAAAACCTTATATTTTTCGCAGAGCTCATGTATTGACTTGAGATATTCGGGGTGATAAAACCTCATGCCTCCAGTACCTTGTACGATAGGTTCTAGTATGAATGCAGCAATCTCCTCGTGCTGTGATGCTAGCAAGTGCTCAACCTCCTTTAGTTCTGACCTATCAAAAGTGTCGTAAAACGAAGTCCTCGGCGGAGGAAGAAAAAACTGTATAGGGAGCTTACCGTTGAAAATATGGTGCATACCTGTTTCTGGATCACATACGGACATGGTGTGCCATGTATCTCCGTGGTATCCGTTTCGGATAGTTACGAACTTATTTTTAGCCGGTAAGTCTTTGGCTTGCCAGTACTGCAAGGCCATTTTCATACTCACTTCTACGGCCACGGAACCAGAATCGCTGTAAAATATATGTTCAAGTCCTTTAGGTACTATCTTTAGTAGAGTCTTGGATAGCTCAATCGCTGGGTGATGTGTAAGGCCTCCAAACATCACATGTGACATGTTTTTTAGCTGTTTGGCAATAGCATCGTTTAATTCGGGGACGTTATAGCCATGAATGGTACTCCACCAGCTGGACATGCCGTCAATTAGTCTATCTCCATTTTCTAATTCTATGTAAACACCGTCTGCCTTTTTTACCAATAAAGGTTCCCTAGAACCTGTTGCAGGAGAGTAGGGGTGCCAGATATGTTCATTGTCGAATTTTATTGCTTCCTCTATAGACATTTCGGAATACCTATGGTTCATGTGAAGTACAAAGCTAGAAATGAAAGGCTGATTATAAATGATTACTTGTGTATTACGTTTTTATCTTCATCAATTTTGCCGACATATTGAAGACGAAACCTAAATAGTTTGGTGTTTTAGGGAGGTCACTTACGGTTAGTATAGTCGTAATTTCTCGGAGGCGAGCCCAGCTTTTTTGAAAGACGACCGATTTTTTGGTCATGGGTTAAGGCTTGTTAAATTTCAACGCTTCAGTTCTGGATAGGCATTTTATGTGGAATCCATAAGATAATTACACAGAAGAGTTGATTTCAACAGCGTATTGCCAGATTCCGTAGCAGCTCTTAAATAGACTTAATATAAATGCCTAAAATCTTCTAGCTTTGACAAAATTTTAAAACATGATTGTAGTAACCGGTGCGGCAGGTTTTATTGGAAGTTGTTTGATTCAAAAACTTAATGATGAGGGTTTTAATGCCATCATCGCAGTAGATAAGTTTGATAACGAAGTGAAGAACAAAAACCTTTCGAATAAGAAGATAAAGGAACGTGTTGAAAGAGGCGTGTTTTTTGACTGGCTGAAGGAAAATCAGCGAGAGGTGGAATTTATCTTTCACATCGGAGCCCGAACGGACACTACAGAGTTTGACTACTCAATTTTTGATGAGCTCAACATTAATTATACCAAGCAAATGTGGAAAGCTTGTGTGGAGTATCACCTACCGCTGGTATATGCTTCATCGGCAGCTACCTATGGCGGAGGAGAGTTGGGATATGATGATAATGAGTCTATTATTCCTCAACTCAAGCCTTTGAACCCGTATGGTGAGTCAAAGAATGACTTTGATATTTGGGCATTGGAGCAAGACGAGAAACCGTTTTTCTGGGCAGGACTTAAGTTCTTCAATGTCTATGGCCCGAATGAGTTTCATAAGGGTAGAATGGCATCAGTGATTTTTCATGCTTTTAACCAGATAAAGAAAACAAATGCGATGAAGTTATTTCGGTCGCATAACCCTGACTATAAAAACGGTGAGCAGATGCGCGACTTCGTGTATGTAAAGGACGTCATGAACGTTTGCTATTGGCTCATGCATCACCGTAAAAATTCAGGTATCTACAATCTTGGAAGCGGAAAGGCGAGGACATTTCTAGATCTGACCAAAGCGACATTCAAAAGTATGGAAGTAACGGAGGACATTAGCTTCATCGATACACCAGAAGATATTCGGGATAAGTATCAGTATTTCACAGAAGCAAATATGTCTAAGTTAACTGCTATCGGGTATGATATTCCTTTCCACACATTGGAAGAGGGAGTGAAAGACTATGTGGAAAACTATTTAGTTCCCGGAATGTATTTGTAATTCCCGGGAACTAAAGGGGCTTATTCTAATCCGCTTACGTCGGTTTCTGATTCTGGAATAGGAAAAATTAAAGAAGGGCTGTTCCAAGGCACTGAAGAGCTAATGTTTTGTTCCCATCGTCTCAGGTCATGAAGGAGTTGCCCTTCAAAAATCAGCTCCTTTGTCCTTTCTACCCTCACAGAATCAATAAAGCGAGTTGCACCAGCAATGGTGCTAGGGAAACTATCAGCGACAACCAGTCCAACTCCTGCTCTTGTGCGCACTTCGTTGAGATCGGCGATGGCTTGCGTTGGGACAACAGGAAATTGAGATTCGGCAAGTGCTTCCGCCCTCGTTAAGTAGAGCTCTGCAAGTCTGATAACTGGAATAATGCGATTATTTTCTATGTATTTTCCTACTGAGGCGAATGGCCCAAACTCTAGTGTTGCAGGTTTATAGTAAAATGTATTGATATCGCCTATTGTTGTGGCTTCCTCTGTATCATTGTTGATACTGTAGCGCTGGTCAAAGGCGTCAAATTCAAAAGTGAAACGCATGATCCCGTGGAGAACCCTAAAGACTTCTTCACCATTTTCTGTTAGCCCGCCAAAGAATGAGGGTAAACCTGAAGACGATGATCTTACATCGGAGTTAAACAAATCATTTTGAGCTATAGCAAATACATCTTCTGTTGAATAAGCAGTGTTATTGAAAGCATCTAAGGCATTCGGAGTCAGACTAAAGAGGTTAGACTGCAAAACAGTATCCGCATAGGCAGCGGCGTTCACATAATCTCTCTTTTCCAGGTAAAATCTACTCAAGAACGCACAAGCGGCATAATAGTCAATTCTGCCGTTAGGAACAGTTTCACCCTTTAGCAACAAGGATGCCCGAATAAGATCTTCTTCTATAGCATCAAACAAGACATCTCCTTTGGCCCGAACAGGGTTGTTATTGTCTCCAATGGCTGGTGTAGGTTTGGTGACTAGTGGAATAAAATCGCCATTTGCCTCATATCTGCCGCCCCAAAGGCGTGCCATCTCGAAATGGACGATACCACGCAATGCATAGGCTTCTCCTTTTTGACTTCCTTCACTAAAGTCAATGACTTCATTGGCCACGTTGATCGCTTCGTATCCTTGTCTCCAGTTTAATGCCAGCTTCGTATTGGTAGCACTGATATCCTTATCTAGAAATTGCTGATACTCTGGAAAACCAGAAGAGAGAGACGCTGTACTTGACGTGAGTGCCAGTAATTCAGGAAGAATGATAAAGTCTCCACCATACAAGGTGCCTTGACCGATTCCGGAAAAAACGCTGTAGGCTCCTACAATAGCCTCTTCATCGGTAGCTTCGGTAGGAAAAGAATCGACTTCTAAGAGGTCATTGCAGCTTACCCCCGCAAACAGAATTGTTAAAAAGAATAAAACTCTGAATTTCATTTTATATAGCGTTAATAAGAGCATTAGAAATTTAAACTTAAACCAACAAGATACGTTTTCGCCACAGGGGTGGTATAATAGTCGACTCCTTGGGTAAGGTTAGCCGAAATACTTCCTAAGAATCCCGAATCGGTATAATTTACCTCAGGGTCAAATCCGGAGTAATCTGTCAAAGTCCATAGGTTCTGTCCGGAAATAAAGACTCTTGCTTTAGTAAGCGACAGCTTATCCAATAAACTTGATGGTAAATTATATCCAAAACTTACTGTTTTCAGCCTGACGAAAGAACCATCTTCCAACCAACGAGTAGAGGACTGTAAAGAGGATTGATTTGGGTTAATAACAGGTATATCAGTGATGTCACCCCTTTTCATCCACCTTCCCGTTTGGTCTTTGGTTTGATTGAGTAGAAATAATGAACCACTATTTGAGATCTCTTCACCTGTTCGGTTATACACTTTATTTCCTTGGACATATTGGAAATGAATATTTAAATCGAAGCTTTTATACTTGAAGTTATTTGTAAACCCACCAAAATATTTCGGTTCCGGAGAGCCAGCATTTATTCGGGGAGCACTTTCATAGTCAGTAGTTTCTCCTCCATTCGCTGACCTGTATAGCGCTTGACCATTATCAGGATTCACACCGACAAATTCTCGTAAGTAAAACATAGCCATAGGGTCGCCAGCTCTGGCTGCATTTACTCCTTCTATGACAATAGGTGAACTAAGGCTTACAATTTCATTTCGAGAAAAAGTTATATTGAAGGATGTTGACCATTGAAAGTCGTTCCCATCAATATTGATAGAGGACAAAGCAATTTCAAGCCCTTCGTTTTTGATTTCACCGATATTATCTAGGACGTTACCAAAGCCAGTAATGCCAGATAGTGGTCTAGCGAAAAGTAGGTCAGAGGTGTTTTTTTGGTATACGCTAATTTCTCCTGAAAGACGATTCGTGAATAACCCAAATTCAACCCCTAAATTCAGTTGCGCTGTAGTTTCCCACTTTAAATCCGGGTTAGCCAAGTTAAATGGTCTTCTGCCTGTGGCAGTTCCATAATTGGCTTCAGTCCAGACTGGAAGTGATAAGAAACTTTCTGTTGGCGTATTTCCAATTAGGCCGTAACCGGCTGTAACTTTTAAATTATTGATTACTTCTGAGGATTCTAAGAATGATTCATTGTGTAAGTTCCAGCCTAAGGAAGCAGAAGGAAAAAAACCATATCGATTGTTATCTCCAAACTTGGAGGAGCCGTCTACTCTCATGGCCAACTGCATTAGATACTTGTTCTTCCACGATAGATTTGACCTTAAGAAATATGAAAGTACTTTGAACTGATCTCCCAGAAGGTTTGGTCGTTGCTGCGACTCACCTCGCGTGACTAAGCGGTCTGCCTCTGTTTTTGAATTCTGGTAGCTTGCTCCTGCTACAACATCCATATTAAGACCATCAATTGGTTGCTTTTGATACGTCAGGTAAAAATTGGTTGTATAGTTCCAAATGTCCGTGGACGTCTCTCGACGCACGCCATCTGGTCGGCCATCCAATGTTTCTGGCCCTTGAAACCTTAAGTCTTCAAAGTTGGCATAATCAAGCCCGATATCAGCGGTGAGTTTAAGGTCTTCAAACACCTTATAGTTTATACTAGCATTTCCTATGAGCCTGTTGTTATCCGTTTTGTTTTCAGAAAAAGCTAATTCTTTTAGGGGATTGTAAAACAGGTTTTCATCACTGTAGTTAATTAAACTTCTTGTTTCAGGATTATACCCGTCTGAGGTTGGTAAAGTCAAGACTTGCAAAGGAGATCCTAGTTCGGCATCATCTCCAAGTCTGCTATTAGATGAAATGCTATAGTTTCCGCTAAGTGCAATATTCAGTTTATCGCCAATGTTTTGATTGTAGTTCAGTCGCCCTGTCAATCTTTCGAAATTATTTTCTATAAGTATTCCTTCTTGAGTGATATAAGAGGCACTGGCATAATAGTTGGAATTTTCTGAGCCTCCTGATAAAGACACGTTGGCTTGATGAGAGATAGCCGTTCTAAAGACCTCATTCTGCCAGTCAGTCTCCAAGTCGTTATTTGAAATTGCGTCTGGCAACGTAATTCTATCAGAGCCGATATTGATTCCGCCGTCGCTAATGTAGCCATCTATAACACTAGTCTCAATATCAGAAGTGGCCAAACCGGGAATTGACCGAATGACGCTTTCTACCCACATTCTTTTATAATCTTGAGCGCCGAACATATCAAGCGTTGTCGGTGTCTCACCAGCTCCAAATTGGTAGTCGACACTATATTTCGTCTTACCTTGATTTCCTTTTTTGGTGGTGATTAAAACCACCCCATTCGCAGCACGAGAGCCATAAATAGCTGTTGCAGCTGCATCTTTCAAAACCTGTATGGACTTGATGTCGTTGGGGTTGATAGAAGTTAGTGGATTTACGGCGACATTACCAGATACAGCAGTAGCCTGTGAGTTTATTGGGATATCATCAATTACGTATAATGGTTGGTTAGTAGCGGAAAGTGAGGAAGCACCTCTTACTCGGATTTTGATCCCTTCTCCTAGTTTTCCACTTGCATTTTGTATAAACACTCCGGCAGCTCGCCCTTGAAGAGCGCTTTCAAATGTTTGGTTAGGAGTATTTTCTAAAACATCGCTCCCAATGGTAACAATGCTACTTGTAAGTTCTTCTTTTTTTATGGTACCATACCACCACAATTTCTTCTAGTGTTTGAGCATCTTCACCCATTTGGATGTCTATGACCGTTCTTCCGCTGATGGCTTCCAAAACGTCCAGGTATCCTACAAAGGAGAATTTTAACGTATCCGCGGTTGATGGGACTTCTAGCTTATAGTTCCCATCAAAGTCAGTAGTTGTACCGATGGTCGTACCCTGCACAATGACGTTGACGAAAGGAATTCCTGTTACGCCATCCGAAGCCTCTGTCACCTTTCCGGATAGTACTATGTTTTGAGCTTGTAGGCTGATCAATGGAACCAAAAGAAACAGCACTAGCGCATAGACTCTATTCATCATCAATGAATTTCAAGTATAAAATTAGAAATATAGGAATATACGACTCTAACTTATTCCATTTCCGGGAAAATTGAAAAGTTTTAAGGTAAATCACCACTACTTTATTTCGAAACGTGACGCCTGCGGGCTTTTACCGAATGATGATCTTGTTTTTGGCCAGTAATTGATTGCGGTCGTTGAATAACTGAATGAAATAGGCACCTGTTGGTATGTCTTCCAGTGGTATTTTTTCTAGATCAGTAATTTGAATCACTTGATTTTGCTGTCCCGAAAGATCAATTAAACGCAATACGTAATGCGTTGTCGTTACTGACCTAGGTAGTCTTATCGTAAAGTGACTAATCGCTGGGTTAGGAAATACTTGTGCCGTTTTGCTGATTGTCGAAACAGACGTTGGGCTCCGTAAGCTCTGCACGTTTAAATTATCAATAACCCAGCCCCATTGATTTCTCGCCAATCCATTTTCTAGCCTCCAACGGATCAATACAGTATCTCCAGCCGGAAAAGTAGGAGATATTTCAACCAACCGGTTTTCGAATAGCGATGCTGTTCCATTGGCTCCGGATGAAAGAGCAGACGTCCATAAGCCACGGTCCGAAGAGGTGTACGGATCCTCCAATGCAATCCAATCGAAACCATTTGAGGTCGCTTCTAACGTTAGCTGCCCACTGCTTAGACTGCCTTCGTTTTCTACCAGAAGTACTTCATCATAACTAACGGTGGCTGAGTCATCATCAATAATAAGGGGATTTCTCAAATAGAGAGAGCTTGAGCCTCCCGTAGATAACGGATGTGGAGTATGTATGGCGTTATCGTCGAAACCATCTTCGGTGGTAAGGTCAAGGTTTTTTGAGAAGAATGCATCATCATTCGCAAAGTCATCGGTTAGCATTCTAGCTATCGGGTTTAACTTAATATGATCAAGTGTTACTGTGGAAGATGAAAACGAATTAGCCCCCAAATATCCCATGATGTTCATATTGATAACAGTATCCTCAAATAAATCTACTCGGAGAGTTAGGCTTCCAGGAGTCTGTTCTTGAGTACGAAAGAGAGGGGTTCCATTGGTCTCAAATACCAATGAATCGTATTGAACCTGTACTGTTGCATCCACAACTAGCTGCCCTGATGAGATATCGGTATACATACGGTCAATGGTAGGAAGTAGGTCACCTGCTTCGAAGGTCCATATTCCTCTCCCATGCGTGGCCACCACCACCACGTCATCTACGACTTTCATGTTATAGATAGCTGTAGAGGGAAGGTTACTCGTTACCAAATGCCAAGAAACACCGGCATCGTTGGATTCCACCAACCCAATTTCTGTTCCCACCCATATCCTATCTGTTTCGTCAGGAAACACGAGCAGGCAATATACCGCTACATCAGGAAAACCACGATCACTAATAGTATTTCCCTCAAAGCCACTAATGTCTTCCCAAGAGTTACCTAGATTGTTGGTTCGCAAAATTTTTGGGGATTCTGCAAATGAAAATAATAGGTAAGCAGTACTAGACTGAGTGGGGTGGGAAGCCATGCCCGAAATAGCTCCTAACCTTTCTGTACTGTAAAAGCCTGCGGTGTTGAATGACACCCCTCCATTGGTCGATAGAAAAATTCGTTGAGTACTCCTCATACCTCCTCCTGCCCATACAATTTGATCGTTGGCATCAGATACTTCTACATCATATGAACTTAGCGAGTTAATGGAACTCCTCCAATTTGAGGTTATCCGAGTTACCGACCAGGTTCTACCGAAATTTGTAGATCTCCAAACCCCGCTGTTTCCAATAGCGAAGACATTTTGATCGTTATTCGTTGATCGCTCCAATTTGGTGTAAAAAGGCCCGGAGTCAGAGCCTTCTTCGATACCGCTCGCCGGAGTCCAGCTACCACCACCGTCGGTAGATCTCCATATAAAGTTGAATTGTGAGCTGGATAACATAAGGTTAGGATCACTTTGATTCCAAATGACCTCAAAACCATCGCCACTGGTCATGTGATCATAGTCTACTTGCTCTGTGGCTTCTTGTCCCAATGGGCTTCTCCAAGTGCCATTATCTTGCATTCCTCCAAAGAACTCCATTCTGCCAGGTCTTTTGTCAGCATCATAGAATTGAGAAGTCCTCATGCCGGAGCTGACAAAGGACCAGTCCCCGCTATTTTGTGCGGGTTGAGTGGAGAGGTTTGAAACGTAAACACCACCATCATTACCGTTCAGAATTTGAAATTCACCGGAAACAGAGTCTAGGTGAATAACTTCGAGTGAGTGGTGGTCTGGGTGTATGCCACTAGTGGTGGTTGAGCCTGTGGTGACGATATATCTATTTCGTCCAGTAAATTCATTGTAGGCGTCCGTAAGGTTCCTAATATCAGCGGTTCTATTAGCTCCTGTAATCCGGTTTAAGCGCAAAGTAAGTTCAGGTGAGTTGGCACTAAGCCATAGACTACCTTCTCGAAGCACAGGCCATAAAAAGTACATGGATTCAAATTGGTGTCCCGTATTTTGTCCACCTCGTTGAGCGATTTGACTATTTGGTGAAGTTCCATACGTCACATCGTGAATAAATATGTATTCACGACTATGTAAAGCAGTATTATCAGAATCTGTTTGCGTATTGATCAGGTCAAAAGAGCCATTAGTTAGTTGATCTCTAAACGATACCATAAGTTGTCGATTATTCTCAGTATCCCATACTTCGAATGGAACTTCTACATAATCCAGATAAAAGTAATCTTCATCAGGCACACCACTTCCTCTACCATTTACAGAGAATCGGTGTGCAAATTGTGAGTTTCCCGGACCAAACCTCAGCTCAATGGATGAAGGTACATTCGACAACGCAACATTGCCACTTCCGACCAAGCCATTTCCATGTTCACCACCAAAATCAACGAATTGTAAAAAGCTATTTTCATTGAAATCAAGTTCGACATCGAGTAGGTCCGATGAAGATACCTCCGCTTTCCAAAGGTTTACACCGCCAAAAAACACGATGTCCTCATCTAGAGGATGACATAGCACGGTATTATCATAAAAGCCTTGCCCTCCCAAAAAATCGTTGTCCGCGGTCCCGTTTCTTTGAATGGTGCCCCATGTATTACCGGCATCTGAAGAAATGAACAATGTAGAAGGCTGCCCATCACTTGGTATTTCACTCAGCGCAAAAATTCTGGAAGGGTTGATATGACTAATATCAAATTCTATCCTACCATCAATCGTACGTCCCATATCCAGTTCGTTCCAGGATTCTCCGCCGTCTGTGGATTTGATCATTCCAATACTGTTAACTGACCCATAGACAATCTCTGGGTTTTGAGGATCGTACATGATTTGTTCCACTTGGGTCGGAGAGTCGAATACTTTACTCCATGTTTCACCACCATCGGTGCTTTTTTGGATGCCAAAATCAAGATTATTTAATGTTGGGTTGATAAGACCTGTACTTGTTGCTGCCATTAAGGTGTCCTCTGAACTAGGATGTACAATGACTCGATTGATGTTTCCAAATCTTGGATCTTCAGCGGTAGAGGGGATGGATGCCCAGCTATTACCACCATCTAATGACTTATAAAGTCCACTTCCGTTTATACCGTTTCCTCCTAAATTCGAAGCTGCAAAGGTCTCGCCAGTCCCCGCATAAATTACTGAAGGGTTCGAAGTCGCGTAGGCAATACTTGTGGTGGATAGATTGGGAAGGTTACCACTGGTGTTAACCCAAGATTGTCCGCCATTTTCGGATTTCCAGATTCCACCGCCAACCGTAGCAGCCAGCCAGACATCATCATCAAGAGGAGAGGGTTTTACTGTTCTGGTTCTACCAGGAACATTAGAAGGACCTCTTTCCTTGAAGGCATATGCGTTTCTGGTTCTAGCATTGGCAAATGTCGAGCGTAGCCTGTTGAGCTCTCGGGTTTGATAGTTGTGAACATATCTTGGTATGCTGTCTCCGTCCTTGGTTCGGATAAGTTGTTCGTACTCAAAAAATAACTCAGGAGTATCATAGTATACCGTTTCTGAGGATTTCCAAGAATCGGATAGTCGGATGGTAAAGGTTAATGCTGCAAAGAAAAGTAGTACAAGAAAGTATATCTTTCTCATGTATTGTTTTTTTTAGGTGGAAGAGACTATATGTTGTTTCAGTTAGATATTCTTAACGTTTTTTCTTTTCTTCGGTTAGAAAAGCCCGGGTATTAAAATCGTATACCCTTTTTGTGGCCCCGTTGCTGGCGTTGTGTCCCGCTGGTACCCCAATAGGTTTATGTAATACCAACTGATCATTACGGAGGCATTTGAC
>CAYMST010000077.1:0-18471 GCA_964393115.1 uncultured Roseivirgaceae bacterium
GCCCTTGAATTTTTTTGATATACGCCTCCGTTTCCAGATAAGTATTCCCACTTCCAGACTCTACCGACAACCCTCCTGAAAACTGGTGTCCTCTTATAATAGGAAAAGCGTACTCGGACGCCAATGTCCAATTCTTGTTATCAAACGACAAGTCACTTAACACCGACTCTCGTATTTGACTCACAGACTGTGTCTTATACTCGGCAGAAGCATTGATGATAAGACTTTTCCAGATATTATAGGCGATATAAAACCTTGGTTCCAAGTAGATAGTGTCGAGTTCCTCATAGTAAGTAGCCCTTAAGCCAGTGGACAACTGCACCTTATTTTCACTAAACTGGTATTCCGCAAAAAGTGCATGTGTTCTCATAAGCCTGTCCCGATCCGTATCATAATTGATATTGTATTTGTTCGGAATAGTATCAGCATATTGATAAGTCGCTGTCTTATGGTTGTACTCATAACCACTTTGAATTTGATGTCCTTTAGCTATTTCATATTGAGCATTCGCAATAATACCATAGTCATTAAGTTGATTTTTTTTCAAACTTAGGCCTTGGTTTCCGTCAATAACAGAGGCTAAGCTGTAGTCCATCACGTAAGAGGTTCCTTGCAATCCTACCTGTGCCTGAAATCTATCCGGCACTTTGTATTTCCACTTAGCACTGTATCCCAAATGTTCGGTTCGAAGTGCATCTGCAAGCTCCTGTTGCGAAGCTTTCACAGAAGAAAAGTGAAGAGAATCACCGCTATACATATAGTTTAGAGACAACGTACTTCTTTTGCCCGGCTTGTAAAGCAATTGTGCATTGATGTCACTAAACGTAAAGTAGCCATCTCGTTCAACCGGCGTATCTGTTTTGTCACTTAAAGGTTCTGTATTTTGAAAAATCCGTTTAGCATACTGCTCATAGGTGAGTGACTCGTAAATATCACTGTATGCCCTCCGTACCGAAAGCATAGCAGAGAGCTTGTTTTTCACAATTGGCAAGTTAACACTACTATTAAACGATAGCATATCTAACCCGATGCTTCCCGTAAAACGGTCTGGCACCTCAGAGGGTCCACTGATATCGATGATACCGGATACGTGATCTCCATACCTTGCTCCCACACCATTTTTCACCACTTTAACATCTTGGATACTATAGGGGTTAAGTGCTGACATAAGCCCAAACAAGTGTCCGTGGCGATACGTTCTAATGCCATTCCACAAAACGAGATTCTGGTCTGGAGTTCCTCCTCGCATGTGAATGCCTGAGGCTGTCTCAAAAGGGCTAATGACTCCTGGTGATAGTTGGATTGTTTTCAAGATATCCGGTTCCGTTAGTCCTGGTAAAACCCCAAGTGTCTCGCGTGATATCTTTATTTCATTTTTCACCTTGGATATCCCTTCACGCATATAGCCTTCCACGACGAATGGGGTAATAAAAGCGATCCGTTCTTTTAAGCGAATGTATTGCTGATCCGTCAAGAGTAGCTCTCGTACAGTAGTGTGATATTCCTTATATCCAAGATGCCCAAAGTCGATCGTTCCGGCATAAGGGACTTTTTTTAGCTGAAAGTATCCCATATGATCACTTAATACTCCGTAGGCGCTGTCTTCCAGGTAAACGGTCACACCCGGAATTGCGTCTCCCTCTTCATCTCGAACGAAACCTGAAACATCAACCAAATCATCATCATAGTAGGGGCGTACAATAACGTAATGATCAGTCACTCGCTCAAACTTTAGATGAACCTGTCTTTCAAGGGCTTGAAGCATGTGATCTTTATCCTTTAGTTGATGTACATCCAGAGAGACCTTCTTTACTTGCATTAAACTATCGACAAACGAAAATCTGATATTGTAATAATCCTGGATATCATTCTTTACCATCATAAACTCCGTATCCTTAACCGAAAGAACCTTTGGCTGGGCTATTGCCAATTGAGTCACACCTATTTGGAGCATGATAGAAGTGGAAATAAGGCTTCTTAACATATTAAAGGTCATTGTAGCTTAGTTCGTTGAACTGTTTTTCTGGTATACAATTTATTGGATGCGCAATATTATCCATCAAGTTGGAATTAATGGATAGAGATCGACTGGTGATCTGTTGTCTCCCCAGTTTTTTAAAAGATGAAACATTTCCAGCAGCTAGGAGTAAAATGTAATCCTGCGTGAATAATGTCAAATGTCATTTCGAATAATTTCATCATCGAGTTCTTTCACCAATCACAACCACGCGGTTATTTTCTACTTTATAAGAAACCTTTAAAGGTTCAAATACCAACCGCAATGCCAATGCCATGTCATTATGTGGAAAACCTCCTGAAAACTCCATATCCAATGAGAGTGATTGCCCTTTAAAAACTAAGCCATACTGACGTTCTAATGCTTTAATTACCACACTAAGCGGAACACTTTCAAAAGTACTTTCATGATTTATCCAGGTAGGGACATGTTCCGAAATGGTAATCATGTCTGTGCTTGGACTGTCTGAATGCCTGTCCTCTTTCGAGTATAACCTCTCCTTGTTCAGACTTTACTTTTACGCGGCCCTCGTAGCAGTTGACGATAAGGTGCATTTGATCTACGTCTATGGTAAACTTGGTCCCAAGTACCTGTATGATTCCCTTTTCCGTTTCAACTGTAAACGTTGACCCTTTGACGACATCGAACCAGGCCTCACCTTTTAGTTTCACCAGTCTTGATTTACTCCATTCCTGTTCGCTGAATGACACAACTGATTTGGAATTTAGAATTACCTTCGTCTCATCTGGCAATGAAATGGTTCGTTTTTCACCAATAGCGGTATTTACCTTCGTGTCTTCTTTTTGAAATAAAAAAAGGAATAACCCAATAAGCAATACTGCAGCTGAAGACAGTACTAATGCAATTAGTGATCTCGAGATGCCTTTCTTTTCGGTATTCGTTTCTTCCTTTGTAGACTCATCCATCACCGATTTGAGAAGTCGAGTAAACTCATTTACTTCAGTATTTATCACTATATTTCTTAGCTTTTTGCGAAGCAAATACTCCTCCATCAATCCATGATCGGTGCGAAGTCGAGCCTCCCATATCGTCATTTCATCCGGCTCCAACGTACCATCGATATACTCATCAAGCTTTTCAGATTCTGATTCGCTCATAGTTTTAATATTTTGTATCTCACATCTTCTTTAATAGAGGCAATGAGATGTTTTTGACAATTATGCTTTCTCTTTTTACTGTAACCGGCACTACTAAACCCTTGATCTTTAGCGATTTCCTCCATAGACTTCCCTGCGAAATATAATCCCAACACCTGCTGACAGGAAGGACTAAGCTTCTTAAATTTTTCTTGAAACAACTCAAATTGTTCACGCTGCTCAATCATCTGATCGGCTTCCTCTACTCCCAGTTCTTCTGAATTTATTTCATCAATAGAAACTGAAGCTTGGTGTTTAAGCTTCGACAGTTTTCTCATCCACAGATTGCGACAAATGGTGAATAAATAATTATAAAAGGATGACTTAATTTCGAGCCCTTCCTCCGTTACTTGCTGGAATAAAATCACCATCGCTTCTTGAAAAATATCTGAAGCCTCCGGTTCGTTTCCAGCATTCGATACCACATATTTTCTAATCTTAGGAAAATATGTGGTGTAAATCTCCTTGATCGTATTTGCGTCTTTGGTTCTTAAGGCATCGATGTACCTATTGTCTTGGGTCATCCGGATTATCTTGATTGATCAATATGATGAGTTTACCCTAGTATAAAAAGAGGCGCAAATCTAGAGATTGTATCCAAAGTAAATTCTCCTCTTTACGAAATCTCTCAATAGATGCTTCTAATCTTTTCAATCCGGTGATAAACTCAAGCGCTTCATGAATAGTCTCTAAACCAATCGAAAGGTTACCCTTTAATCCTTAATTTATTTAAGGAAGTATCTGTCACATGCAGTAAAGGATATTCCAAGTAACCAACCCGAATTTGTTATTCTACTTTTCAGGTAGGTTTCGATTTTCCCCTCAATCAAAAAAATAAATTCTCTCACAGGGTAACCTTTTATCACCCCATAGGACTATTCGTAACGGCTAATTTGTCATCCTACTATAAGTCAGTGGATATTGAGACAGTGGAAGTAATCAGAGATAGCCCCAATCAAAAAATCATTAAGCGTAATTGAATCTTAAGTCAGGTAAGGAGATCTCTTTTTGGGCCAAAGCATCAAGTCGGTTCCCTGAAAGCGGAGCCAAACACCAGATAACCAACTCCTTAAATTATTGGATTCACTTTGGATTATTAAAACCGACGAAAGCTAAACACTGGTTTTGAAAACTATAAATAGATGAAAACTAACAATTTCGACATGAAAAAAAACCTACTAAAATGTAGTTGCCAATTCGTGCTTCTGCTCTTCATGGGAGTATCACCTAGCGGCTTACAAGCACAAGACATCACTCCTCCAAACCATGTAGACAATGTACGCATGCTGTCAAGGACCTCCAGCTCTATTAGCATCGCATGGGATCCTGCCACGGATAATGTAGGGGTAGAAAGATATAGGGTTCATCTCGATGGAGATGGAGTGGCTTGGGAGGAGGGCACCTCATACACCCTAAGCAATCTACAACCTGGTACAAGCTATAGTATCTCGGTTATCGCCTATGATGCAGCAGATAATTGGCAGGATTTAGGCATTGAGGAGCTGGAACGAACCCTAGTCGCACGCACAGAAGGCGCTCCTTCGGAGCAAATGAGATCTTACTTCTTCGGGCATAGTCTGGTGAAGTATGACTTAAATGAAAGCTCCATTATGACGACAGTTCCTTTTTGGATCCATTCATTGGCTTCTAGTGCTGGGCGTAACTACTACGCTGACGGCCGGTTTGGTCAGTTAGACGTTCAAATCAGAAATTTGCCAGCAAAAAAACAATTTAGTTTTGATAGCCTTCCTCCCAACCGAAATTTCACTCCTCCTAGTGCCTTCCACTTATCTTTAGAGGAGTCCAATTTTGAAAACATCTCCATTACCGCATCAAACTGGATTCAAGATATTGCTCCCGACCAAGACGCCAACCCTTCGACATTAGACTACGCGTTACAACTATTGGATTCTATATGGGCTAAATCGCCAAGTTCTGACCTTTACATTTATGAACATTGGCCGGAACGAGCAGAGCTAACGACAAGTGAATTTCATCTAAGGGCAACAGGTGTCTTTCATGACTGGTTTTTAGAATTTCAAGACATGATCATGGCCGCAAGACCGCAGTACAACATTAAACTAGTTCCTGTAGGAGGCCCTGTCTCATCGATGCTTACCGAACTACCACAATTCAGCGGATTGACACTAGACGATCTTTTTAGCGACGAAGCAAGCCACGGTCATCCCGTTTATTACTTCTTCTCAGGTCTTATCCATTATATGACCTATTATCAAGAGAAGCCCAATGCGCAATACGTTGTGCCTACCACACATCCTACAGATATCCCTCAAGTCGTAAAGGATAATTACAATATCATCGTAAATTATTTATGGGATGAACTGCAAGCCGTGAATTACAATGATGGGACAAGCCGTGTATGGAACGGTCCTGCTGATAACACGCCATATTCACTCACTGTGAATGCCGGTACTGGTAGTGGGAACTACGTTAGAGGAACCGCAGTAAGTATCGAAGCAAACCCTCCCGAATCAGGATTGGTTTTCTCAAGATGGGAAGGAGATGTCCAAGGGATAGCGGATATAAACGCTCCAATAACCACATTAATAATGCCTGCTTCAAATAGTGCTGTGACCGCAACCTACTCAAGTGATTCACTTTATAGCTTAGTGGTAAACAATGGTTCTGGAAGTGGGCTATATACGGAAGGAACTCTAGTGAGCATTAATGCTAATGCTCCGTCTGAAGGATTCGCCTTTTCGGGATGGACCGGAGATATTGGAGGAATAACAGATATATCAGCTTCACAAACTACATTTCTAGTCGGCACAAGTAGTGCAATAATCTCAGCCGAATATGAATCAGCAGGCGTAGATAATATACCTCCTACAAGTCCTTCGATTCTTCAAGTTATCGACTCAACATCTACAACGGTTACGTTTACTTGGAGTAACGATGCTACAGATAATGTAGGTATCAGTCACTACCTCTTGTACAACGAAAATGATGACACGAGCGAAACGACTTCGGATACGACGATTACTATCTCAAACTTACTACCAAACACCGAGTATAGCTTCACATTAGTCACCTTTGACCAATCCAATAACTTCGCTATTGACGGACCATCAGTTGCCTTCTCGACACGGTCAGAGAATGACGGCATTGATTCGATTTACACATTAACCGTTATGAACGGTTCTGGAAGTGGACAGTATCCTACAGGACAATCGATAGATATCCTTGCCGACAGTGCTGCTGAAGGGTTTGTGTTTTCTGAATGGACAGGTGACACTGAAGGAATAGCAGACATAACGGTTTCGCAAACCATATTTCTGGTTGGCACTAGTGACGCAACGATTTCAGCATCATATGAACCAGTTGGGATAGACAGCGTTTTACCCACAAGTCCTTCAACATTTGTGGTTATCGATTCTACAGCCACGTCGGTTACACTTGCTTGGAGTAATGACGCTACAGACAACGTAGGTATCAGCCACTACCTCTTACACAACGAAAATGATGATACTAGTGAAATAACCTCCGATACGACTATCACTATCTCAAACTTACTGCCAAGCACCGAGTATAACTTCGCGCTAGTCACCTTTGATCTATCCAATAACTTCGCCACTGACGGGCCATCGGTTTCCTTCTCGACACTGTCGGAAAATGATGTGGTTGATACTCTCTACACCTTAACAGTAGTAAACGGTTCTGGGAGTGGACAATACGCGGCTGGAGAAATAATTACTCTAGTAGCAGACCAAGCATCGGCCGGGTATAGTTTCTTAATGTGGGTCGGGTGTGACGGTGTGGCTGATGCATCAGCGACTGAGACTACTTATACGATGACTGCCACCAACTCAACCATTGCGGCAACTTATGCTCCTGCAAACCATGAGTATTTCACATTGACGGTAACCAATGGCTCTGGAAGTGGTGACTATGAGGCTGGTGAAGTCATAGATATCACTGCCGACGATGCTCCTGTAGGCCAGGTTTTCTCTAGCTGGACCGGTGACATAACTCATTTGAGCTCAATCAATTCAACTTCGACCCAAGTCACTATGCCAAATAATGCAGTGGCTCTTACCGCAAATTATACTACTATCGCTCCACCTCCATCAGACAGTACCTCCACCCACAATATGGGGATCAACACTTCCCCGTTGGTAGACTGGAGTAACGACAAACCATTCGCAGATATGATGCGAACAGCAAGGCTTTGGCAAGCACGGCGCATAGACGGCGTAGGAGGGCTTGCTCCACTTGATCCAGATGGATGGCCTACAACTGATTTTAGCATTATTATCTATCACCGAGAAGATGATTTATATGAAGATTACCAGTTCGAAGACATGCATGGCCGGTACCGTGCGAGGTTCGAAGGATCTGCAGACGTCAACTTCCTAATCGGTGATGGAGACGGTATTATTCCTTATCAAATTGAAAACCTCAATTACGACAGCCAACTCGACATCACCACATTTGACTTGGTTATTCCATTGAATGACATTTCCTTGATCATGGCTGAGTTTCGAAATACCGGTGATGGTATTAAAAATATTCAAATGATGAGGCCTTCTACAATCGGAGGTAACGATCCTTATCCATTTGATAAAGTATGGAATGACCAGTATTTAAACCTTCTAGAGCCTTATTCTACCATTCGCTATATGGGGTGGACAAATACTAATGGAAGTAGAGATTCACTATGGGAAAACACAATCCCCTGGTCCTACTCGTCATTTTATACCGAAGACGTAAGCCCTGCTTCTTGGGAGTCCATTATCAAACTATCCAATAGACTTCAAAAAGATGCGTGGATCTGTGTCCCTCACAAGGTAAATGACGACTACATCCAAAACCTCGCCTTGTTATTCCGAGACGGTAGTGCTTCTTGTGAGCCACTAGACCCAAACCTAAATCTTTATATCGAATACTCTAATGAAATCTGGAACTGGGCAGGGGACTTTCCACAGACAGGTTGGGTATTTAACCAAAGCCTGACATATGGACATCCCATCACTTTTGACGGATTAGTACCGGAGGATGAGAGAACCACGGCCATGTACCGGTATAAAGCCATGCGGTCCGTTCGCATAAGCGAAATATTCAGAGAAGTATTTGGAGATAATCAAATGATGAACCGTATTCGTCCCGTCATATGCTGGCAAAAAGACTGGAATGACCTGCTCAGTAGAACGTTGAGTTTCGTAGACCTTTACTACAATGCTCGAGACAGTAGGTCCGATCGCACCGAACCACACCCTGTCAATTATTACTTCTATGGCGGGGGCGGCAGTGCGTATTGGAATAATCACACCACCGATTTAACAGTTGATAATATCTGGGATGCAGGAGAGTGGAATCCCAACACGTTCGCTGATAACCTCTATAAGGATGCAGCTTGGGCAGCATCTTTAGGCATGACCTATATAGCTTATGAAGGAGATAACCATCATGACATTTCCGTGCCTGGCGAAGAGGAGATATACCGACAGGTTCACTGGGATGAAAGGATGTATCAAGAGACCGTAGAGCACTTAGACGCTTACAGCTGGCTAGGTGGGGATTTATTCTGCTTCTTAGCGTTATCGAATATTGGAGAAGTCGTCTGGGGTGCTTATAACATGCTGGATGGACTTCCTAGGTCACCTCAATATCGTGCTGTTTTAGACCTTGAAGGTACGAATAGCCCATCCGTCAGATATGGTAGTACCATTCCATTTAGCATATCCGGAAGAGCATTTGACGTTTTTAGTATTGATAACCCTCAACCGAAATCCGCAGAAGGTAGTCTTCACCTTCTATCCAACACCTCAGCTCACGCCAGTGCCTACTGCTTCAGAGCAGACGTGGTCACCCAAGCGCAATTTCAAATCAGTTACCATACCACCGACGTTGGTACTTTGGCTATTGAGTATGACGGAACAGAAATTCAAAGGATCGAGCTCCCAAACACGAATTCCGAAGTGGCAACAACCGGTCAAATTTCATTATCCGTTGATCCCGATAAGCTACACGCATTACGTTTGGTTGCTGTTGATGGAGAGGTCCATATTGACCAAATCGATATGGTTGAAGTCAACACGGTAAATCAAGGAGCCAAACAGGTTATAGCAGGGATAAATGATCCACTCCAAAATCTAAAGGTATATCCTATTCCATCCGATGGGTTATTACATGTAGAAGTAAAAGGAAACTTCAACCGGTCCAAATTGATCATCACGGGGATAGATGGCAGAGCAATCTCGCAACGGCATGTCACGAAGGGGTTAGAGACAATAGACCTTAGAAGTGTACCTAAGGGACTTTATGTAGTCTCACTGGTAAATGCAGATACTCGTGTTAGCAAGTTGATAACGATTAGATAGTGTAAGTGTTGTTTTAGGTTGTAGGCTGTCCGCGACGATGTCCGGGCAGCCTTAGTTTTATGAAAGGCTACAATACTCATAATATACTCAATGAAACGTATTCGACGCAGTTCTCTCCTAAGAGTGACTTTTCGTATGTTTTGACAAATAAGTTCATTGGACCGACCTGCGAAAACGATAGCCTATTCAGCAAAGCAACTTCTCAATTGCTTCCGCAAACTCCTTTTGCTCATGACTAGAGTTGAACTTTAGTACCAGGTTGTCTGTAGCCGATTTGATCCTGAGAAGTCTCGGTTTTTTCCGAAAGTCAAATAATTGAATGGTAGAATCAACAGCAATTGAAGCCAGCGCCGCTCCGTTAATTTCTACTACGCCGGTTCTTAGCGCTATCATACCACGTCTCCATTTAAACTGACTTAAGGTCCACCCGGCAGCAATTAGGATAAAACAGAAATACCAGACGAGTCCTGTATCTGGAAAAATTTCAAAAAGCCAAAGTAATTTCATGTCAATAGGGAGAGCATCTCCCAACGAATAGCCCATAGTTTCCAATAAAATAGGAAGGCCACCCAAAACCATTATTCCGACACCAATATTGACTATGACTAAAGGCTGATATTCAAAATAGTACTTTATGCGCATAAGTTGATCTATTCTAACCCGTCATATGATCCATGTTTATTCGTTCTCCCCACTCCAATCCATTAGGGAGCTCCATGGAATTGAACTCCAAATGAATTACACGTCTACTTCTACTGTTGATTGTTTTGGACGAGGCGTGCAGGAGTAATGGTTTCATCAAGTGAATACCTCCAGCCTGTACTTCACAAACTGCAGGCACACTACTTTCGGTAATCAACCCAACCTCATCATCCGTAAAGCGTCTTTTATGCGATCCTGGAAGCACCTTCAATGCGCCATTTTCATCATCTGTATCGTCTAGATGGATCCTTACCGTGATGGTATCATGCAGCACTTCCTCAGGAGGACACACTCCGTAAAGTTCACCCTTTTTAGTCCACCCAAAATACCCTTCCGTATCTATTTTGGACTTCACGTTAATGGTCGTATCCTGATGCCAGGTGACGTACCAATTCGACCCGACAGGTTTATCGAAGAATAGCGCTTTGGAGACAAAGTACTTTTTTTCGAAACCCGAAAGCACCGTTTTCAGGTTTTCATTGATGGTCAGCTCCTTAAGCTCCGGAATCTCTTGAAAAAGGTTTCTTATAGAATAAACATGGGAAGAAGCGTTAGATTTCTTGGTGAAATACTTATGCAGTAAAGCACTCATCTTTTTGACCTCCTTTACTTTGTACACATCCTCCAAAACAAAAGTTCCCTTTTTGCCAAAGCTAGAAATTTGGTCTTTGCCGAATTCAAAGTTGTACTTCCTCGCGGCCAACTGAATACGTTCGGTAATACTATCCTTCAATCGCTTCGGATAAATGACCGCCATACTTTCTCCAAATGATAATATTTCCTTCTCCAGTTCAAAATTGTGTTGTACCAACAACTCGATTTCAATACCCAAGTCAGACTTGGCCACCACCTTTTGTGAGTGATGCAGAGGTTTAGTAATGACGTAGGGAGCATTTCTCCTATCCACCTTGAGCCGAACTTTCTCCGGCGCTTGACCCATATTGACCGTGACGCCAATAACATCATGAAAGTATTGACTGGGGACAAAATCTTTATTTTCAATAAATATGATTTCGTCATTCACCTTTATCTCTAAAATCCTATCCAACGCCAATGTCATAAGTGGAATCTTAGCGCTTTTGCGACCTAACAAAAACCACCTGTTTCTATACTCTTTGAGCAGGTAAGGGTGGAAATTGATATCATTGGGAAAACGAGCCTTAAAGGATTGATATTTGATACTGACGACTTGTTTATTGAGAATGGCTTGATAGAGCGGATCTAGGTTTTCGATTCCACGAAGTGAATCGTTGGTTTCCAGCAATACAATCGGTTCACTATTATGCTGCGATGACCAGACTTTATCTTCTAATCGCTGAATCATACCCGTCATTTCCTGAAAGTAGGAAAACCCTTTGAACTGCTTTAAAATATCAACCACCTCGTTGAGCTTCGATAGGTCGGCATCAGTAATGGGAATATTGGTAATCGAGTAAGACGCATCTTCATAAGCATAGAACTTTTTATCCGTCACCACGATGGGAGCGTTATATCCCAGTTTGTCGCTGCGCATAATTTGGATATCAGACTGTACAGTACGCTTGCTTACCCCTTTATCTATCCCTTCATAATCATATAGTGCCTCCGAACAGGCTTCGATCAAGTCCTCAAGGGTCCACTTTCGATACTTGTTTCGTAGACAGGCATCAATGGTTTTATAGCGTATCAAGGCATTTCTATTGACAGGCATAAAAGTTTTTTTTGAAAAATAATCAAACATTCTCTGCTGCGCAAAAAGACTGCGTAGTAGTCCGTCTTCTTTGTATGGTCAACAGAATATTACGGCTGGAAATAGCCTTAACCTTGAAGACAGAAGTCCCCTCCGCAATTGGTGGAGGGGTCAGGCAAATTGAAGAAAATGTAAGTTGAAAACACAAATCACTCCTTCTAGCATAAAAGGAAGTGCTGCGGTAAATGATTGACTCAGCCGTGTACTGCTTGGATGAGGTCGTATTAGACTTGCTCTGATACGAATAGAATTTGCGGAAGCACCGAAAGACCGATCGTAGAAGTCAAGTAGGGAAGCGCATTTATAGCCATGCAAACTCTTAAAGAGGGTCTCAGTTCGAATCTGGGGAGGGAGACATACTTTAAAATTTGTGTTTTGAATGTTCCGAGCAGAAGCGCCTAACTAGATTAAACTTGTTCTAAGGAATTCTCTTCTAAAGCAATTTTAAAGTCCTATACTCCGTACCATTTAATTTTGACACCAATTAAATAATCAAATATGCTTAACCTAATCCAGTCAATTGACGTTAGATCCTCCACAATCTGTTAACCACGAAAAATTGACTACTTGAACGCCTCGTTAGACATTGGACTATTCAATTCCGGCTTATCAGCGACAGACCCGAATTGTTGCTTCAAAAAGCTTTACCAAGTATAGCTTTCCTATAGTACTGAATACCAATCAATAACTACGGCTTCAAAGTCTCAAGCAAAAAATCGACATGAAAGCTTTGAACAAAAAAGAACTTATAGAGAAGGAAGTAAGGGCGCTTGAGAAAGAAGAAAGACGTCTCTATGAAGCCAGATCTTCATTGGGTTATATCGAGCTTGAAAAACCTATCCGACATGGATGGTTTAAGCACCTAATCCTACGAAATGACATTGCCAATCGTCATGACGCTCCTGTTATACAAGAGATTCTAGACAAATGCGGTTATGACATTTGGGGAAGTGACCTCAAACACCTTGAAAGTGTATGGACGAGACATTTAAACAAAAAAAGAGGTATACAATTCCCCGGATTTAAATTTTTAGAAGAGTCTGCTCACTCAAAATTATCCTACCAAGCAAAAAAATGGTTTGTACAGTTTGATTGGGTATGGTATTACCGACAAGGATATGTCAGAAGGTATTACTGCGAAATACCAAGGCACTTTTTCGACTTCACTTACAGTCGTGCATACATCACCAAAAGAAGGATAATCGATGTCGAGATTGAACAACGGCTTGCAGAAATAGACGCAAAATTAATGAGTAACAAATATTACAAGCACTCATACTATGTCCGCTATCGTGAGCGAGAGCTACCTCCAGATTGCCATCGTAAACACAGACAACGTGTTCGCTTAGCGCTAAAGGATCTTACTGAAGATAAACTAGAACGAATTATCTACCAACCGATCAGAAGTTGGTAGATTTTTTTTTGAAAAACCTAACTGCGCAAAAAGACCGCGTAGCAGACCACCTTCTTTGTATGGTCCACAGAATATTACGGCTGGAAACAGCCTTAACCTTAAATGAAGAAGTCCCCTCAGCAATTGGCCGAGGGGTTTAAAAAAGAGAAATTATGTTACTTACTATATCAAATAAAGGAGAAAACGCTAGTGACTTTGGGTTCTTATTACACAAACACCCAGATAGAGTACAGGAAATCGATATTAAGGTCGGAAAAGCGCATATTTTTTATCCGGTGTCAAATGCCAATCAATGTACGGCAGCCTTACTTCTTGATATCAACCCAGTCAGTTTAGCAAGGAATAATCGTCAGAACCGAGCAGACTTTTCACTAGCGGAATATGTCAATGACCGGCCCTACACCGCATCATCTTTTATGAGTGTTGCCATTGCGAAAGCATTTGCCTCTGCCTTGAATGGAACCTGTCACAAACGGCCCGACCTAGTAGATAAAACCTTAAGCCTTGAAGTAGAAATACCTTCATTGCCTGCACCCAAAGGTGGCGAAATCATTATTCGAAGATTCTTTGAGCCGATTGGCTATAACGTTACGGTCACTCGACAGCCACTAGACCTGCGATTTAAAGAATGGGGAGATTCAAAATACTATGGAGTCAAATTATCAGGGGAGCTACGACTGAAGGAGCTGCTATCGCACCTGTACGTCCTGATCCCAAGCATTGACGCTAGCAAGCACTACTGGATTGGTGACGCAGAAATAGAGAAGCTTTTGCAAAAGGGATCGGGTTGGTTAGAACACCACCCTGAGAAAAACCAGATTACCAAGAGGTACCTCCGCCAGATCAATACGCTTACAAAATCCGCACTTCGACAACTGAAAGAAAACCTTTCCGACAGTATTTCAGAAACCGAAGTGTCGTCAAACGAAGTAGCCCTTGGACAGAAAATAGAATCACTCCATACCAAAAGATTGAGACTTGTTGCAGATGAACTGAAAAACTCAGGGGCTAAAACGGTCGTCGATCTTGGATGTGGAGAAGGTAAGTTACTGAAGCTTCTTTTGAGAGAAAATCAGTTCTTAAAACTCTTAGGAATGGATGTTTCACAAACCTCGATTAGCAGAGCAAAAGAGTTCCTCAAGTACGAAGAGCTTCCTTCGAAACTGCAAGAGAAACTGACACTGATTCAAGGGGCTCTAACCTACCGGGACCAGCGTTTAGCCAACTATGATGCAGCAGCGGTAGTCGAAGTAATCGAGCATTTGGATCAACAGCGGCTGCAGGTTTTCGAACGAGTGGTATTCGAATTTGCAAGACCAGCCACGGTGATACTCACAACACCTAATATCGAATACAACAGACTTTTCGAAGGTATGGAAGAAGGTACTTTCCGGCATGTCGATCACCGTTTTGAATGGACAAGAAAAGAGTTTTCCGATTGGTGTGAAGCAATTGCTCAACACTACGGTTACGACTACACACTAAAGCCAGTTGGAGAACCACATGAAGAGCTTGGGCCTCCATCACAGATGGTTGTTTTTACACTATAAATTTTATCTACTATACCATTTCAAATAAACGAATTATGAATAACGAAATAAATATCCCTGAACTCTCACTTGTCTTACTGATCGGCGTATCCGGTTCAGGCAAGTCAACGTTTGCTAAAAAACATTTTGCTAGTTACGAAATCGTCTCTTCAGACCAATGCAGAGCCATCGTTGGTAATGATGAAAACAGTCTTACAGCAACAGATGACGCCTTCGAACTTCTTCATTACATCATAGAAAAACGTCTAAAAAATGGACTTTTGACAGTAGTGGATGCCACTAATGTTAGACAAGAATCTAGGAGATCGCTGATTGCCTTAGCGAAAAGGTTTCACTGCTTACCCGTAGCTGTTGTATTAGACCTTCCTGAGAAAACATGTCTGGAAAGGAACCAAAATAGACCCGATCGAAACTTCGGGAATCATGTCGTCAGACAGCAGAGGAGCACGTTGAAGCGCTCTCTGAAGCGCCTGAAGAATGAGGGTTTTAAGCGAACCATCTTTTTGTCTTCAGAAGAAGAAGTGAATCAAGTAGGCAGTTTAAAAAAGATGTTTCTGGTCCATTCGATATTATTGGAGATATACACGGCTGCATAGACGAGCTGTTAGAGCTGCTAAGCAAGCTGGGGTATAATATTGAACGGTGTGCTTATGACTTTACTCGGTTTGGATATGTGGTAACACACTCGGAAGGAAGAAGAGCAGTCTTTCTTGGAGACCTTGTTGATCGCGGACCTAGTTCTCCAGAAGTCCTGAAGTTGGTCATGAGCATGGTAAACTCTAAAATCGCATTTTGTGTCCCCGGCAATCACGACTTAAAACTTCAAAAGTTTCTCTCTGGGAAAAAGGTATCATTAAACCATGGGTTGGAACTCACTGCTGAGCAGTTGAGTAACGAGCCAAAAGAATTTTTAGAAGTAACAGAACAGTTTCTCTATGGGCTTATAAGCCACTTAGTTTTTGATCAGGGACGACTTGTTGTTGCCCATGCGGGTATCAAGGAAAGTATGCAAGGAAGAGGAAGTGGCGCCGTAAGAAGCTTCTGCTTGTATGGTGAAACAACAGGAGAGATTGACGAGTTTGGTCTACCCGTCAGACTCAACTGGGCAGCCGATTATCGAGGAGAAGCCAAGGTGATTTACGGGCACACACCAGTTCCTGAGGCACAGTGGCTTAATAACACCTTGGACATTGATACAGGTTGTGTATTTGGAGGAAAGCTGACAGCACTAAGATACCCAGAGGAAGAGCTAGTGGACGTCAAAGCCCAAAAGATCTATTGTGAGCCTAAAAAACCATTGATTGAAAAAAGCACAACTACCAACCTCCAAAGGGAGGCAGATGATGTATTAGACATTGAAGATGTTACCGGTAAGCGCATCATAAATACTCGGCTTCGCAATAACATTAGTATTGGCGAGGAAAATACCGCAGCTGCACTAGAGGTAATGAGTCGATTTGCTATCAATCCAAAGTGGCTTATTTACTTACCTCCTACGATGTCTCCATCTGAAACCAGTAGTCTTCCAGAGTATTTGGAACGTCCTGAACAAGCGTTTGGCTACTTTAGAAAGCAAGGAATTTCTAAAGTGGTTTGTGAGGAAAAGCACATGGGATCGAGAGTGGTCTTAATCGTATGCAAGAACGAGCAGGTGGTCGAAAAGAGGTTTGGAATAGTAAACGAAGGGATTGGCACATGCTATACCCGAACAGGAAGGAGCTTTTTTAACGACAAGAACATGGAAAAGACCTTTCTTGAGACTGTACAAGAAACACTTACCAGAACTAATTTTTGGGAAACCATGGACACTGAATGGGTATGTTTGGATGCGGAATTAATGCCATGGTCCGCTAAAGCCCAATCCCTATTAAAAGATCAGTATGCCTCGGTGGGAACCTCCGCTTCTACAGCAATCAGTGCAGCGCTAAGCACCTTGAAGCTAGCGGAGCAAAGAAAATTAGAAGGGGTTGGTGCGCTTCAGGAGAAGTATACTGAAAAGAACAAAATGGTAAACGACTACATTAACTCTTATCAAAATTACTGCTGGCCAGTCCAGGCAATAGAAGATTATAAATTGGCGCCTTTTCATCTATTAGCCACAGAAGGGAAAACGTACTTGGACCAGTCTAACGAGTGGCATATGGAAACGCTAAAAGTGTTAGCAGAAGATTCAAAAGGAATATTTACCGAAACGCCCTATCGAGTGGTTGATTTGGAAAACGAAGACGAGGTATCCAGCGCCAGTCATTGGTGGGAAGAACTCACCAAAAATGGTGGTGAGGGCATGGTAGTGAAACCATTCGATTTCATCTCATTTGGAAAAAAAGGGTTAGTACAGCCTGCTATTAAGTGTCGTGGAAAAGAGTACTTGAGAATCATATATGGACCAGAATATACAAAAGAGGAAAATCTAAAGCTGCTTAAGAACAGAGGACTCAGCACCAAACGTTCACTTGCTCTAAGGGAATTTTCTCTAGGGATAGAAGGCTTGGAAAGATTTACGCAAAAAGCTCCGCTGCGACGAGTACATGAATGTGTGTTCGGAGTGTTGGCGCTGGAAAGTGAAACAGTCGATCCGAGCTTATAACACTGCACCTATAAGGTTAATAAAGCCTTATAGGTGCCCCTCCAACCAAGACTCGACTTGCAGGTATCCATCCTATCTGATATTTTTAACCAAGCATCAGCCTACCAGCAGCATGAAAGCGACTATAGGACATATAACATTAAATGTATCAGATGAGGATAAATCTTTTGACTTCTATGATCTACTATTGACCCATCTTGGCTTCTCTATTAATAAAGACCTATCCTTTGAAAATCTGAAAATGAGATCCTACATGCAGGGTGAACACAATATCTGGATTCGCTATAGTAGAGATGAAGAGAAGAAAACGTTTGTTAGAAACACAGGCCTCGATCACATGGCCTTTAGGGTCAACTCCGAAGAAGAGGTAGACATTATTCATCAAGAAATCCAGAAGCTAAAAACAAAAATCACGCGAACACCTACTCATTACCCCGAGTATTCTGGCAACTACTACGCCTTTTATTTTAGAGATTATACGGGCATTCCGCTCGAAGTATATTGTCAATAGTACTATTTAGATGATATAAAGGCATATTAGTTTATGTCAGTATTTAAAGTGATTTAGTACAGTTTTCGAAAGATTTGCTGTTTGAAACTGCTTGAAGAGCAGTTGAGTTTCAAATCTTTCTAGATTTTTTGTCTACTTTTTCATCAATGGAAAAAGTAGAAGCCCGTCCGGCTTAAGGACACCCCCCTGTAAATGAGCCAACTACTAAATCTGACAAAAGAATTATTTATTGACTTCAGGTTCTTAATTCAATACAAAAAATGTAGACCTAGTGGGGCTAAGTCGCGAATGTCCATTCAGGACTTTTGAAAACGAAGTAAAAAAATTGCAGCAAAATACAAGTCGTTATATAGTACAAATATGAAAAGCATCAAATCCTTCCTCCTCAACTTTCATGACATAGAGCAGCATATACTTGACAAATATCTATCTTATTGGACGGAATATAGCTTGCCCAAAAAGA
>CAYMST010000078.1:0-18314 GCA_964393115.1 uncultured Roseivirgaceae bacterium
AATCAGCTTCCCAATTTCCGGATTTTGATACGTATGATTTCAAATTTACACACACAACAGATGGTTCTGATGTATCTACAGTCAGGTATAACTATGGCGGTAGTGCTTCCACACCTCAAGTAGCGGGTGCTCAGCCCAGCAATCTAGCAAACACTATTTCTTATGCGCGACTAGAAATTTACGGTGACAAATCTTATGATCTCGTTGGGAGTACGGAGGTGAATAACATACTTTACTTCGCATCTTCTGCTACTGCAGACATCGATCTCGACGTATATGACATGGAGTTGAAGGGTGACTTCGAGAATGATAATGCCAGCGCTACTCCAGATATCACTGGTTCTGGTGCAATTATCTTTAACGGAAGCCAGGTACAAGATTTTAAAGGGCCTGTCAACATATCTAATCTTACCATTAATAATTCAGCTTATAATGTTGAATATGAGTTTCAAAGCGATCTAGATAGAAACTTGGTGGTAAGCGGTACTACAACTATTAACTCGGTATTTGATCTGAATGAAAGTGCCATATTTGATAATGATATGACCTTAAACTTCGGAACGGTTACAGGTACTGGAACGATTAGTATGAGTACAGGAGATGGAGATGATGATACCGCTTTGGATCAATATGTAGCCTTTCCAACGGGTGATTTTTCCGCCTTCATGGGTTCTGGTGTGGGAAGTGCTGGAGGTACAGTAGAAATATATGGTACGAATAGTATTGCTGACGTTCCAGTGAGAAGTGATTATTCAAACCTATTGATCACCGGAACACTTACAAAGGAGATTAACGCCGCTATTACCATTCATGGAAACTTAATCGTTGAAGATGCCCTACAAATCAACGCCGATGTTAGTATCAAAGGGGATATTACTAATGTTGGTAACAACGGTAGCATCTTATGTACCTCAGGCACTGTGACTCTTGATGGGGCGTCTGAGCAAACATTAACGAACAATATCGATTTTGAAAGTTTAAACATCGATAATACCGCAAACATTGTTCTTGATGGAGATATCACGGTAGACAATACTTTTTCTATTGATAATGGTTTGTTGAAGGCCACTAATGGCTCCATTACCTTTACCTCTAGTGCTTCTACTTCTGGATCTTTTACCGCCACCTCCATGATAGAACAGAATGGTCTCAATGATTCAGAAGGCACGGTATTCAAAGAAGGTACAAGTAATGCTCAGTTGCTCTTTACATTTCCTATCGGTACCGGAGGTGACTATACCCCTGTTGAAATTACAGCCTTAACATCAACCATAACTGGAACAGGAAGTATTGGTGTTAAGTCCATTCCTATCTCTGGGTTCTCAAACTCGGTAAATCGATACTTCAAGATTAGTACCACTGCTATTTCCGGCGTTTCTGACGCACAACTTACGTTTACCTATGATGCGGATGATGTAAGTGGAAGCTTGGCCGGAGCTGAGGTAAAACGACTACTTGATGGAGCAGTGAATGATGTTACGGGTGCATTTACAGACACCGGAAACCGACAATATGGTGTTAACGCTAGTGGGAACACTAACCTAAGAGAAACTTGGTATTTTACGTCTAGCACTCCGACTACCTACTACTCATACACTACAGGTAACTGGTCAGATGCGCAGACCTGGACAACAGACCCTTCAGGAGCAACAAGAGTAGGAGGACCTAGTGGTGGTCCAGACAACGGCGATATCGTTGTACTCTTAGATGACGATATAGTAATGGATGTTAATAACATTGATTTGACATCGCTGGAGATTCGGACAGGTGCTTCTTTAGACGTTGATGTCACTACAGGGCATGTCTTTGGTGCTGTGAAACCAGGAAGCAACGGTGGTGGTACGCTAACTATAGAAGATGATGGTAGTGATTTGAATATTCCCACCGGAGATTATACCAGCTTTTTTGCAGCCGATGGTGGTACGTTGGAGTACTTAGTAGATGGGATAACAATAGATCTACCGACTTCTGTTACCACTTATAACAACCTACATCTGAGCGTAAAAAATGGCGCTTCTGTTAGAGTAGCCACAAACGGTGCTGAAGTAGATTATAAACTGAATGGGGATCTTGTACTATCGGATTCTTCGGGAGGCGGTACTCTTATCCTAGGTACGGAGGCACAGAAAATTGAGTTTAGCATACTTGGAGATGTTACCGTTGGCAGTAATGTCGTATGGTCTGCAGGTGAATTTTCTCAAATACATGAAGTACACTTGTCAGGCGGTTTTACGAATAATGGATCAATAGATTTTATAAATGGCAATGACTACGAGGATGCCGATGATGGCTCCGGTACCGATGGAGCTATCGTTCTCAATATGGTCGGTACCGGAGATGTTGACATTGATGGCTCCGGAAGCTTGTTTGATGTATATAAGCTGGTCGTCAATAAAGATAATGTCGATGATGTCGTTGAGGTCAATCCTGCCGTATCCGGAGGAGCGCAAAGCAGTATTCGATTTGTAGGTCCAAATACCGTCCGTCTAGATTATCCGTTAGACATTGAACGTGGTGTGTGTAAGCTAGGGGCTAATGTTGATATGTCACTGAATGAAAACGATGGCTCAGATGATAACATTACACAACAGCACATCGATATATTGGAAAACACAACGCTTTGGATAGACGGTGCCGTGATGCATTTAAGAAACAGTGATAGAACACGTCTACATATTGATGGTACGCTGAGAGTAACCAGCGGTGAGTTTAAGATGACCAATAATCCGGAAGGAAGTGATTTTCACTGGTTGACGGTCAATAGTGGCGGTAATTTGGTTGTCCAAGGTGGTTCAGTCTTCTCAAATGGCCTACATATCTATAATGGAGGGGGCCTTCAACAATTTGGAGGTACTATTAATGTTTACGGTTGGAGTCAAAATAGAGCTGAAGGAGTTTTCTATCTGGAAGAGGATGCCAACTGGGTGATGTCAGGAACCGCAACACTAAATCTAAATGGAGCTGGTTCTACTAATAACTCAGAGTATATCATGAATGCCACGTTGAGCAATGAAAATAGCTCAATAAGTGGAGGATCCATCAATGTAACTTTAGATGCGCCTTTTGATAGCGACGTAGAAGATCATACGATTTTCTCAAATGTTTCATTGTATGATCTTTCTATTTCTGCAGGGGATGACCCAGATGACCATGTTTTGGTACAAAGTGATTTGGTAATCTTAAACGATTTCACAATTGGTAGTGGGGTAACTATAGATTTGCAAAATGCCTATAACCTCAATGTTGGTGGTGATCTGCTGAATAACGGAACCATTACACAGGTTACGGGTACCACACTCACTTTAGATGGTAGCGTAAATCAATCCTTTGTCAATACAAGCGAGTTGACAGTGGATAATTTGATTTACTCACCTTCCAATGCAAATGCGACCCTCACCTTATCGACTAGCAACCTAAACGTCGACGGGAATATGACGATCAGCAATGGAACCCTTTCAGATGGTGGTGTGACACTTAGCCTAGATGGTGATCTAAGTGTTTCGGGAACTGTTACGTCTTCTGGATCAGGAAGTTTGGTTCTAGAAGGAGCTTCAACACAAATCATCAGTTCAGGAAATGACTCATTGGAGATAGCAAATCTTGAGATTAACAACGCCAATGGTGTGATCTCATCAACGGATCTTCACATATCTTCTGATTTAACCTTAACTGATGGAGTGCTTACAATAGGCAGTAATTTATTGTGTTTTGATAATGATGCTTCGTTTACGGTCTCTAGCCCGAGTGCTGCTAAGATGATCGCTACTGCTGGAAATGCATCAGATCAAGGTGTTCAGAAAACTTTTGATGGCGATAACGAAAATTTCACCTTCCACTTTGGTACAAGTGCTAAGTATACCCCTGCCCGCATTACCATCAATGCAGCCTCTGACTACGGAAGTTTTACGTTAAGGCCAGTAGATGAGACTAATCCGTTGGTTACCGGGTCAAATGCGATTGGTTATTATTGGAAAGCCAGTGAATCTGGTTTTACTTTTGGTGACTACACCTATTCATACCAATATGTTACCTCCGATATTGTGGGGACTGAGGCGAGTTATATTCCTGGTTTTTACAACTCTTCTTCTCCTACAACGTCATGGACGACAGGGCTTAGCAGTGCTGTGGTCGAAGATGAAAATCTTGATGGAGGTGCTACAGCGGTAGATGGCGGACGAGTCGATTATTCGTCGGTGAGTTACTCAACTGGTGAGTACACGATAGGGGAGAGCACAGCATTGGGAGCATTGACTATTTACTACAGTAGAGCAAACGGTAATTGGAATGCAACAAACACTTGGTCTACAACGGGACATAACGGTAGTGCTGCTGCTTCTACGCCAACTTCCTCTGATATTGTAGTCATTGGTGATGGGACGACTTACTTTCATGACGTTGCTATCAGCCAGAATGGAGAAGCTTCTGGGGCGCTACAGATCAACCAAGGTAGTAGTTTGGACGTAGTGACGTTTACAGGATTGGATTTTGGAGCACTGGCAGGCGAAGAAGTCGATGGACGTGGTGTTTTGAGAATTTCTGCGTCTAACGGGACAGCAACATTTCCATCGGGAGATTTTGGTCAGTTCTTATCTGACGGAGGAGGAGAAGTAGAGTATTATACAAGCGGCACAGCATTTGAGCTACCTGCTTCAATTACGTCTTATGCTACCTTAAGCGTAAACGCTGCGAATGGAAATATAACCTTGCCAGCGGTTAGTCTTCAAATATATGATACGCTTATTGTTACCGGAGCATCAGGTTCTGGGGACTTTGTGTATGTAAATGACGGCGTAAATGGTGATATAAGCGCTGGTTACGTAACACTAAGAGAAGACGCTGAGTTTGTCATTCAAAATGGAGGTAACTCTAGAACTATTGCTATTGCCAACGATCTGTCCATTGCTGCTAATAGCAGCTTTGTAGTGGCTTCTTCAGGGAGCGCAGATACCCATCATTTGGAGATAGAAGGGAACTTGTCAAATGAAGGAACCTTTCAATTAGTTGATAATACCACAGCAACTAGTGCTACCAGGTTTGTGGACCTGACTTTCAGTGGTCAGAATGATGCCACGATTTCAGGAACGACAGGTTCATCTGTTCTGTATACTATTACGGTAAATAAAGGAATAGATGCTACCACTACATTAGAAATACTAGCGGACAATACATCGCTATATCAGCACATTACTGATGCTGATACAGACAACTCATACGAAAAATCACTCACCCTGACCTCAGGCACCTTAAAGCTGACAAGCACCTCGATTGATTGGACGATTATGAGGGGGGATGCCAACGAATCATCGGAGGTTTTTGCGATTCCGAGTGCATCACAACTTTGGTTAAACGGTGGCGATGTTACCATCAACGCCTTTGGTGGGTACGGAGGAATATCGTTATCTGGAGCACTAACTGTTTCAAATAGTAACTCATCGTTACTCATTGATTCCGATAATACTGACGACAGGCAAGTGAACAACCCTATATGGTACAATATAGACGGTTCACCAAGCTTAAACATTTCCGCAGGATCTATAAGTATTGGAAATGGACTGAGACGAGCGCTAAACGCATCTGGATCCTCACTGGCATTTGACATGAGTGGTGGAACCTTTACAGTTGGAACAGGTGATAGAGGTTATCGAGGAGGAGATATCACAAATGAGAATGATGAACCCAATGGTATGTTTGAGATACTGAATACAGGAAGTTCGTTCAACATGAGTGGTGGTACTATTGTAATTCAAAGAAATATTCGAGATCTAACGGATAATGCTACCGTTGTGATTACTCCTGATGTAGGCTCTGTGACAGGTGGGACTATTCAGTTTGACTTTGACGGAAATGATGAAAACGATCAGGATATGTTTGGCATAGAGTCCAATATAGGGCTTCATAATCTGGAATTAGCAACCTCCACTTCGGATGCTGTATTGCTGACGGTATTTGAGAATGATTTAGTGGTCAATGATATTACGATAGGTTCGAATACGACATTGCAGGTGGGAGACTTGGATTTAACGGTTTCAGGTGACTTTTCGAATAGTGGGACTTTAAACCTTAACGGATTAACGACATTTGATGGAGCTAATGCGCAAACCATTTCTGGAAGTAATATCTCCCTTCAAAATGTAGTCATAGACAAATCTTCTTCCAGCCTAACTTTGAATAGTTCTGCTACAATTAATGGTACATTAACCTTAAATAGTGGAGCCATACAAATTGGTAATGGTGTTACCCTCACGCAAATCGGTGATATCGAAATGAACGATTCAATCAATACTCAAGGAACAGGTAAATTACTGTTGCAAGGTTCCTCTGAACAATTGATAAACGGTAATGGATCAGGTGTTATTGGACATCTGGAAATAAACAATGGTAATGATGTCGCTTTAGGGGCCGCTATTGAGGTTACAGATACCCTACACTTTATTAGCGGTGTACTAGATATTGATATTCACCGATTGACCCTTGACGATAACTGTATACTCTCCACAGCCTCTTCATTTGACCAAACAAGAATGATAAGACTTGGGGGCTCAGAAAGTGTAGGAGGAGTAAAAAAACGATTTGATAACGGTAGCCAAAGCATTATTTACTTATTTCCGATAGGTGTTGGCAGCAAATATACTCCGGCGAGCATTACAGCGGGTACAGCAACATTTAGTGGAGATGATGGAAATATTAATATAAAAGCGATAGCAAAGAAGCAGATAAGTACTACTGATGCTGCTGATCTAGAACTGGATTACTACTGGTCAATGTCAGACGGTAACGTATCTGCTATTGCAGGTGCTGTTTTAGAATTGACGTACGCTGATGAAGATGTAAATGGAACTGAGTCTAGTTATTTGGCTGCGGTCTTCGCCAGTAATTGGACTAGCGGAACAGCAAGTCTTGGATCCATCAATACAAGCACTAACTTGATAACTATTGATGGAGGAACAGACGTTTCAAATGCAGGGATTTCCTTCTTAGAAGGGGACTTTACAGCTGGACAATCGACAGAGTTTCAGTCGCTCTCCACCCTATATTCCAGAAATGATAATGGAGACTGGAGTGATACGGATAATTGGTCTACGACAGAAGGTGGAGGCTCGGCAGGAGAATCGCCTTCTGGAAACAATGTAGTCGTGCTATCCAATGATACCGTGACCATCGATGTGTCCGATACGAGAGCGGCTACGATTGAGGTTCAGGCTAATGGCGTACTGATCATTGCTAATGCGACCAATGGGCATGAACTTGGTAACGTATCTGGATCTGGGACCATTATTATAAATGCTGTGACCTTCCCAGATTGGGATTTGGATGAGTTTATAGAGACATCTGGAAGTACATTAAGTTACGGTATTGCACTAAGTTTGCCTTCTACTCAGGCTACCTATAATAACCTTAATATTACTGGTGCGGGTGAGACGGAGCTGCCGTCACTATCCATTACAGTCAATGGAAACTTAATAATTAACTCGGGTTCGACTCTTGCAAATCCCAATAACCAGGATATCACGATTTTAGGTAATTGGGATTCGGAGAATGGAGATTTCACCCCTGGTGAGGGGAAAGTTACCTTCAAGGGGACAACGTCGCAATCAATAACTGCTGGAGACTCCAAATTCTATGACTTGGAGATAAATAACGCTAATGATGTTACCATCACGGACACTTTAAGGATAACTAATCTCTTAACCATGAATAGTGGCGATCTGATTGTTGGTGATAATAACGTACTCATCTTTGAGGAAGACGCTCAGCCGATAGCGAGTGCTGATGCAAATAGTTATATTCAGCAAAGTGGAACTGGCTTTATTCGTAAGCTATTCAACAGCTCGACGGTGTTTAAATATGAAATTGGTGATGATGACTACACACCAATTACCTTGACATTTAATGGAGGTACGTTTGCCACTGACGCGTATGTTGACGCTACGTTGGATGACCAAGAGCATCCGAGTATTGGCTTACTCAGTTCGACGGTCAGGCTATCCCGATATTGGAGTCTGAGCCCATCTGGTATTACCGACCCAAGTTACGACGTAACCTTAGAATACCTGGATGCTGATGTAATCGTAAACGGAGGCAGTGAAGCTGATTTAGAACTTCATAAATATGCATCCTCATGGTCAGTCGCTTCATCCTCTTCTGTAGAGACAGAGGCTAATACAATTACAGGATTTAACTTCTCGTCCTTTAGCGACTATACAGGTTCGGATGACGATGACGATGAAGGTCTTCCGGTGGAGCTTTCTGAGTTCGTTAGTAAAGTCGAAGGTACAAGTGTGATTTTAAATTGGACCACTTTATCCGAAACTGATAACGCGTATTTTACTGTTGAGAGATCATGGAACGGAGTGGATTTCGATTCGGTAGGATTTGTACAAGGGCATGGTACTAAGATTAACCCCACATCTTACGAGTTTGTGGACAATAGACCATATGACGGAGATAACTATTACAGACTAAAACAAGTTGATTTCGATGGTGACTTTGAGTATTCAAGTATTATATATGCCAATACTTCACAAGAAAATTCAACAGTTTTGGAGGCTAATGTCTATCCAAACCCTTTGAGCAACAGTTCTCTTCAAATATTGGTCAAGTCAAACGATCCGTTCTCTACTTCCTTACAGATTTATACATCTACGGGAAAGATGATATACCAGGAATACCGCATTTCAAATGGCTTGAAGGTTATAGGAAGCAATGTCTTTAGACAAAGAGGATTGTATCTAATTACCCTTAGGCAAGGAGAACAAGTCATCACGAAGAGGCTGATTGTAGAATAATACCATTTAGGCTATATAATGGCGTATTAGTTTACGTGAGTGGTTTTTTCTTATTCAAGGCAAAAAATGTAGTCCTAGAGCGTCAGGACAAGGCTTTTTAACGAAGAAGAAGGGGAAGCAGTGGCAAAATACACGTCGTTATATTGTTTAAATGGTATAATAGATTTTTTGGTTAGGAGAACAAAGGGATTCCGAAGGAATCCCTTTGTCATTTTATAGCTTTGCAGAATAAATGTCTGTCTAACAATGCCCTACAAGCTCCAATTTGGTTAGGTCGTAGACTGCAAATTTGAAGCATCTAATACAGATACTCTATTATTTCATCAAAACCTTCTATGTTTAGTAGTACGCTTTTACCGTTATCTACTTGCAGAGAGGATATGTCAAAACTCTTTTCAGCAGTTATTACAGTTTGGCATAGTTCTGGATTATACAGCACAAATTTCATAGTACGTTGAGGAGGTAGGGATTCAGCTATTGTTTCTCGATCTATAAGCCGTAATTCCCAAGTGTTGCCGTCACAGCCACTAGCTGAATACTCAACAGTTAAGGTATTACCCACGATAGAAATAGCACTAATATTAAAATCTGCGGAGCTTACTTGGTCAAATGCCCGATTGTTAATGTATACTTCTTGAGCGTCACTAAAGTTATTAATGTTTATTTGAGGGATTCCACTGCTAGAAAACCCACAAAATAGGGTGTCGCCAGTTGGGAAAAAGCTTACTTGATTCAGTGTGTTTTCTGGTAAGCCCTGTATTGGGATAGGAATGCTATAGACTTTGTCTGACGTTTGGAAGATCCAATCACATCCGTCTGCGGCAATTGGTCCCGAATAGCTAAATACACCATAGTCTATTTGCGAGTTCGATGAAATAACCAGTAAATCTTGACGATTAGAGGCCATTTCAAAAAAATCTGGACAAGTATTAGACTCTGTAGTTTCATCAAACTGACATAGTGTATCTCCCTTACAGTCGAATACCGTATTTAGACTATTCGTGCATTCGGCACATGTATTTGCGACAAACACTTGACTACCTAGATAGTCATATTGAATTATTTGTGAACCACTTTTTTGAGATTCGGATTCTAAATCTAACTTTAGATTCTTTAACCACAACAGATCTTCAAACACATTCTTTTTGCTGCAAACCATTTCTGTTGAGGCGTTTGTTTTTTCTTCTAAGCAAGAAAACATCGTGGTTAGAACTAACAGCACTAAGGCTGTTTTTTTAAAATTGAGGTTCATTACAATAATTAAAACTCAAATATTTCGTCCATTATTATTATTAACAACTCTCAAAAGACAGTTTATATTACAAAACAGTTGGGATGTTATTGGTCTTAGAAAAATCAAGAGCTAAAACCGAAATGATAATTAAGTTTGGGTTTGTTGGAGTAAAAGCTGTTCGGTTTCTTTGATGCAATGACCGGGAAAAGAGTTTTTTTTATTTTGTTGTTGGTGAGTGTAATGATTTTGATCATTATCCCGATACCAAAACAACTGGATAATCCAAATACCTCTACCGTTCTCTATTCCCAAGAAAACATATTGTTAGGAGCCTCTACCGCTTTGGATGAACAATGGCGATTTCCTCCTGAACAATCAATTCCACCTAAATACGAACGATGTTTGATCAATTTTGAAGATCAATACTTCTATTATCATTTTGGAATAAATCCTCTCTCAGTCTTACGCGCGTTTTATGGTAATCTCTCTAAGGGGGAAATTACCAGCGGTGCTTCCACACTGACCATGCAGCTAGCCCGCATTTTGGAAGGAGGAAAAGAACGATCCTTCTTACAAAAGCTCAAGGAGATGATAATGGCTATCAAGCTAGAACTGTTTTATTCCAAACAAGAGATCTTAAAGTATTATGCCAGCAATGCGCCGTTCGGAGGTAATGTTGTTGGCTTAAGCGCTGCTGCGTGGCGCTTCTTTGGAACTACACCCGATAAGCTTTCTTGGGCGGAGTCCGCACTTTTAGCAGTTTTACCAAACCAACCGGGCCTAATTTTTCCGGGTAGAAATGATGGGAAGCTATTGCTAAAAAGAAATAGGCTACTGACCAAACTTAACAGTCGTGGTATTATCGATGATTTGACTTATGATTTGGCACTTGGAGAACCAGTGCCTGAAAGGCCTTATGATATTCCTCGATATGCTCATCACTTTTTTACCACAAACAAAAAACAAAATAAGAAAGGTAAGCGAATACATTCTACTTTAAAATATAATATCCAATCAGAGGCGACCCGTATTTTAAATCGTCATGCAAGGCTATGGAGTCAAAATGGTATTCATAATGGTGCAGCTGTGATTTATGATCACCAAGGACATCAATTATTAGCTTATGTTGGGAATGTGAACACAACTGACGAACACGCACCGCATGTGGATATCATACAAAGCGCAAGAAGTACAGGAAGCGTGTTGAAGCCTTTTTTATATGCGCTATCCCTTGATGATGGATTAATCCTTCCGGGTTCATTACTTTCCGACGTACCCATGTTTTTTGATGGTTTTGCCCCTAAGAACTATAGCAGAACTTTTGAAGGAGTAGTCCATGCTGACGAAGCTCTAGTAAGGTCTTTAAATGTTCCTTTTGTGAACCTATTACAACAATACGGTTACGATCGCTTTCATGAAAAACTAATGAACATCGGGTTTGAATTTCCTTATGAAGCGGATCATTATGGTCTATCACTCATTTTAGGGGGAAGTGACGCTTCCCTATGGGAAGTATGTAACGCCTATATTAATCTAATTCAGTCGCTGCAGAACCAACCAATGGTAAAATTATCCATTGATGGTAAGATAGTGACATTGAAAGAGAGTTCACCGTTTGTAAGTGCTAATACGGCTTGGCACACGACAAAAGCACTAACTGATGTTCAACGACCAGAGGAAGAAAGGTATTGGGATAATTTCGAGTCTGGTCAACAAATTGCATGGAAGACCGGTACGAGCTTTGGTTTTCGTGATGCCTGGGCTATAGGGTACTCTGAGCGGTATCTTGTTGGTGTTTGGATGGGAAATGCAGATGGCGAGGGACGGGCAGACTTAATTGGGTCTAAGGTTGCGGGACCGGTATTATTCGATCTGTTCAATATTTTGAATGATCATACTGCGGGATTTAGCCAGCGTAATTTTGATGACAAAATAGGGGTAGAGGTATGTCGTAAATCAGGCTTTAGAAGTTCGAAATGGTGCGATGACACTGAAATGCTAGTGTTAACCAAAAAATCCTTAAACGCTCCATTATGCCCATATCACGTTCAGACGTTTTTGAATGATAAAGGACATCAAGTTAGTGCGAACTGTTGGCCGATCAGTCAAATCAAACCCTATGGGTGGTTTATATTACCGCCAGTCCAGGCTTACTATTTTAAACGAAATAATCCTACTTACAAGCCCCTACCACCATATGAGGTTGGTTGCGAACAAAATAGCCCACGTGAAATAATGGAGTTTATCTATCCCAAGGACTTATCCGAAGTGTACATTCCCATTGGGTTAGATGGACAGGCAAATGATATCGTATTTCATCTTGCACACAGTCAAAAAGGAGCACGTGTGTATTGGCATGTGGACAATGACTATATGGGATCTACCTCGCATGAACATCAAATAGCGGTTAGACTAAAGAAGGGGAAACACCGAATTGTAGTTGCTGATCATAGTGGGAACCGTTTGGAAAAGGTGGTGAACGTGCTCTCAGAGTAATGGGTAAATACCTATTTGTTTAACCTTTAATTCAATTAGTGAAGAGCGGCTGTTGCTGAAAATTAGTTTGCAGCATTTGGGTCGCATGGAAAAGGTCGAGCTAATTTTATGTCCGTGGCTTGTATTGATTAATATTACATCGTAATCGTAAAATTGGGCATTTCATCATTGTTCAAATGTACATTTTAAGTGTCCTCCTTAACCCATAGTGGTATAAAGTCCAATAATTTTTTATCATGTCAAGAAACGTATATCTACATAACGCGATAAGAATCTTTCAAGAATTAGAGCTTCCATGTGACATCGCGACTAGATCATTTTCGGGAAAGCAGTTGTCCAAGATTAATAAAGATACTTTAAGTGAAGAAATAGAAAAAAGTGGAGGAAATAGTAATTCGCTAGATGACATACCTGTACTTACGTTAGATGCGTTGGAGGTAAATAACGTGATTTTAATGTTGGATTTTAACCCTGTTATTTACAATCGGTACAGGAGGAGTATATTGAACAATACCTTTTATGACGGATTCAAAGTTTATCATGTCGATAGAGTAAAAACATTTTGTTCTAGAAATGAAAAAGATGCTCTTAAATCAGGTTTGATAAGCGGTGTCTGGACCAATGAGGTCGCTGAAACTATTTTCGGTAAGTCAACAGAACCAGGTGAGTTTTACGCGAATGGATCTTCTGGATGGAAGTTGTTATCCATGCAATACTTGATTCGTGATATGATTTTGAATCAAAATGAACAAGATAAGTACATAGTGCTTAGTCCATACGAATCCATTATGAGCGGCGGAAAACTCAATAATCTTGAAAAATTATTGGGTTCTAACAATGTTCAAAATAAGGAAATCTTGATGAAATTTCTTGGTAGAGTTGTCAAGGCTTAATATCCAAATACCACTCGAGCAGAGAAGTAATCAAAATCGATAAGTCGTTCGTGTTGATTAAACTTTCCTGTCTCATAATCTAAGAGCACTGATATCCCTCTCCATGGTTCGAAACCTGCATTAATTTGGATCTGATTCCACGTTTGTACGTTTCCATCTAAAAAAATGGGAGTGCCTGATGATTGTGCTAAGTAAATATTGCCACCAATATTTTCGGTAATCGTTTGTCCGTCCTGTCCTTGTGAAATTGGGTTTAACCCTTTACGGTTTCTAGAGAATTTAACATTGATCCATGAACGTTTTGGAAGCCATTGCCTGACGGAGATAGTAATCTGGTCTGAGTTTGGACCGTTTGGATGTCCAAGAGGGGTGTCAAAGTTGTCAAATGTATTGAGCTCTTGCCAGTGTGTATAAAAATAGGGGTCAATTTGAATGTATTCTATTCCTACTTGTGTGCCAGTTTTATACGCGTACTTACCACCTATTTGGTAGGTGAATACCCCATCTCCAGAAGAGCGATTTCCTGTTTTCTTAAAGACATCGCTAATCTTTTTCATATCATCTATACCAATGGAACCAAACAGTTCCAAACCTTTAACTGGTCGAAGCAGGCCGTCAAAATAAAGTATCGGGTTATCACGATCTTGGTTGTTAAACTCCGAAACCGTAATTGGTAATATAGGATTTAGGTAGGAAAAACTGGCTTCTCTCACACTGTACATGACTGTCTCTGTAAATCCAAATTGAAGCCAATGCCATGGTTGTATTTGAAGCTTTCGCATCGAGAACCATCGTGTTGGGATTTGGCGGAAGAGGTATGAACCTCCACCACTTGTTGTCAGGGTGTCTCTTCCAGGTCGGAGGATGAAGTCTTGAAGTTGGCCGTGAAGAAAGGTGTACTTATAATGCTTAGCGTCATAGTTTAATCGGATAAAGTCGAAATCCGCAGCATTTCTTCTGACTACTAAGGGCTCGTTAATACCCATACCATAACGAATCGCCCCTCTGCCAATATCGATACCAAGATTTCCTGTGGTAAAAGAGACAAACCCTTGGGCATATAAAGCTCCACCACCATTTCCTTTCTTGGCTCTCCAGGTATTTCGCCAAGTAGGTTCATACTGGATGATGTTTTTAAAGTCATTAAAAAAGGCATTGTATCCTTCTAAATGGATGCCAAACTTGTCGTAGACAGTAGCATAGGTTCTAAAGCCTTTTATATTAAATGCACTTGAGCTCGTTTCTGGAGTCTTTGTTTGAATATACCCCGTGCTATACACAACGTCTGCTGCAACTGTCCCTGCTTTACCTATATGGACAAAGGCATGTGGTTCACTATTTGAAAAAAAGAGTTTTGACTTGTTCTTGGCCCCCTCCTTTATGTTTTCTTTTTTTCCTTGAAACAGGGTGTTGTCGGAATAAGTTTCTAAGTGTTCTAACGTGAATTCACGCAGGTATGCATGAAGTAGCTTCTGATCAATGGAATTTACCTGGCTTTCTGAGGATTTGATTTCTTTTAGAAACTTCACGATTTGTCCTCGCCGAAGTGGTAAGGCTTCGTAATTATAAGCAGGTATTCTACCTAGTACACGCTGATAATGCAACCATTCATATACTTGATGATTTACTGGTACTACAGAAGCCTGTCCTAACGAATGGAAGTGTATGCCCGTTAGAGAAACTAAGCAAAGCAGTATTATTCGGCAGAGATTCATTTTAATTAAGTTTATCCAATAGCGATTTGGCTTCACGAATATAGGCTTCATCCCCATATTCCACAGTCGGAGAGTTTAATAATTTCTGGAGAACTATCTTGGCACTGTCTTTTTTTGAATCCTTTAGCAGTGATTTGCCCCACCATAGCAGGTGTATAGGCAGTGCTTTGATGGCATATGCTTTCTCAAACTGCTCAGCGGCAAGCTCGAAACTAGCTGTTGGTATTTGTCCATAAAAAAACTCAGCAAGGCCGATCAGGACCACGCCAAGATCTGAAACTTGGAAATACCATCTCCCCAGAGCATGCATAGCCCTGTGGTGCTTAGGATCTAGTTCAATTGCTTTTTCGATATTCTCTTTAATGTCATCAGAATACCCAACCATTTCCTTAAAGCTGGCATCTTTTATATAGGCCGCATAAGCTATTGAAAGCATGTAGTAAGAATCAGGATTGTTGTTGTCTAATTCTACAGCTCGCTTAGCATAGTTTATGGCGAGCATTAGTGTGTCTTTTTTCTCTCTTTTGGTCAACGAAGAGTTTTTAGTGCCATGCTCCGTTAGCATCCGGGCATACCTCCATATTACACCTGCTTTTTCCGGAAATACCGACACACCAGAATCTAACAATTGCTGCTCTCGCATAAAGTCTCCAGCAAAACGCGCATCCTCTACCTTTAAGATGAGTTTCATATGCGGAGGCTTTTGAGCTTTAGTCTCAAAAGCGAAAAGCAACGAAAAGCAGAAGAAAAGGGTAATAATGTTATGATACAGAAACAGCCTCACCTTCTTGAACCCTACCTTGTGATTTACTTGTATTAGCATCTACTTTCTTCTTCTCTAAAGCTTTAAAAATGGTGATAAGGCCAAAGCTCATCACGAAAGACAAGTGAAAGGGAAGAAAGCTGAACTGACCAGTTAAAAAATCTAAGATGACCGCACCAGTAAATATGATGACAAATACGAACTCGTATACGTCAAAAGAAATGGTTCCGATAGGATCATACTTTTTATTAGACCATTTATCTTTCTGCTGGATGATCTTATACTTTGGAGTACGAATAAATGGCACTTCTTTTCCCCTAAAAGTATCTAGTATAGCCCTTAGCTGATGGAAAGAAATATTCGTGAATAGGAAAAGAAAAGGATATATCTGTCGGAAAAACTGTACTACCGTGACACCGGCTTTTTTGTATTTAGCGTGTAGGGTGTACGAAACGTAATAAACAATAAGAAAGGAATGCACTAGTGCAGGAGAGGAATATTGGAGTATTTCTTGTATTGAAGGGTCAAAATAAAGCATCCCTACTAGTGGTATACTCAAGAAGCCAGCCATAAATACAGCAACTGGCACCCAAATATTGTACATGTCTGCAAGCATATGCAGCTTCGTCACTAAAGGTTCTTTTGCTTTTAGAATATCTTTAAATAAGTATTTTCCGACGGCCGCTTTGCCCTTATTCCAACGATAGTGTTGGTTTTTAATATCAGCGAAGGTAACCGGAAGTTCAGCCTTACAAATAACGTCATTTGTATGCTCGATTTTCCAACCTTTAAGTTGTGCGCGGTAAACTAGGTCCAGGTCTTCGCTAAGTGTTCTAGCGGACCACCCTCCAGAGGTTTCGATGCATTTTTTCCTCCATATTCCTCCCGATCCATTAAACCGCAAGTAAAGATTTCCATTGGCCCTTCCTTGTTGCTCGAGTAGGAAGAATGCATCAATAGATATCGCTTGAATTTGCGTTAGTAGGGAGTAATCACCATTGAGATGACCCCATCGCGTTTGTACAGCGCCAATGCTATCATCATCAAAATAGGCCATGGTTTTTAGTAGAAAATCCTTGTCAGGTCTAAAATCAGCGTCAAATATGGTAATGAACTCACCTTTTGCTCGTGGTGTCGCTTCTTCTAATGCGCCCGCCTTAAATCCGGTTCGGTTTGTTCTTCGAATTTGGGTGATATCGACCCCTCTATCCTGCCAGTAAGCTACTCTCTTTGCTACGATATCAACTGTTTCGTCGGTAGAGTCATCTAGCACTTGAATTTCCAGCTTACTCAACGGGTAATCAAATCGTGCGCAGCAATCGATGACATCATTAGCTACATACATTTCATTGTACATAGGGAGCTGAACCGTTACGTGTGGTACGTGTTCGTTAAAAATAAGCGGGGCTTTCTTTTTAGGTTTTTTGCCTAAAGCCAAGATAATAAGATGAATAATTGAAATACTGTACAAGGTAAATATCAGTACGCATACAAAGTAGAGTGCAAGAATGAAATAAGTCATTTGGAATAAAACGCAACAAAAAGTGAAAAACAACTAATCAACAGCCTTAACCATTGAACAATTTACCAATAATAAGCCACAAACTTAAACGACATTCGATTCAGTAGCAAATCGAATAAGGGACAATGCCTTGACTAACAACCCCTAAGAATTCTTACTATCACGCAATATTTAAGGTGATTATTGTAATTCTATCAAACGAATACCAGAATAGAGGTGCATTATTTGCGAACTAATTCCCAAATGATGCATGTTCCACGGTTTTTATATATCGGATAGACGAATAGGCGCTCTAGTTTCGATTTGGGTTTCTCTAAAAGAGGATCAAATCTATAAATAGGTTCAATCGTAATGTTTTTGAATTCAAAACGCTTACCCTCTCGCATTTCTGGCCAGACCTTTAAGGTATTGGTAAAGGATACATCTTGAGAAGCAATGAATTGGATGTTTTTTTCTTCAATAAACTTGTATGCCTTATCGCGGTCATTGTTCATAAGATCATACTCAAGCATTTCATCCGAGGAATAATAAACGTCTGACCGAAGGTCGGCAAAATAAATAGCTACTGGGAAGTCTAGTATATAAGGCCCATCGATTGATGCACTTTGGATAAACTGCCCCATCTTCTTCGCCGGGTAATTGGCATAAGGTAACAAGTAAAATGTAGGTGTTAGAGCAATAAATGCGACTGTTGAAAAAGTAATGGTCTGTAACTTACTTAGTCGAAACTCGAATAAGGATAAAGCCACGCAAGCAAGCGGTAGAATCATGACAAAGTAATGGGGATCCGGAAAGGAGTAAAATTTGAACTGCATCAAAAGGACAAAACCTAAATAGGATAAGGTGACGAGTAAAATTAGAAGCTGATTTTTGGATTTGCTTACTTTGAATTTACCAAAAGGCAG
>CAYMST010000079.1:0-18181 GCA_964393115.1 uncultured Roseivirgaceae bacterium
TACCAACTGAGCTACACCCGCATTTTTAAATTGACCAAGAATTTCTAGAATTTAGAATTTCCTGTATCGTGGGGAGAGCAGGATTCGAACCTGCGAAGCCGAAGCAACGGATTTACAGTCCGTCCCATTTGACCGCTCTGGAATCTCCCCAGTAGAGCTTAAATTTTAGAGCCTTAAAAAGCCCGTTTTTTTAAAGGACTGCAAAAGTATATGCTTTTTGATATTAAAAAAATATTTACCCAAAAATCTGAGATTAATTTAAAAAAACACGATTTAAAGACTTCTTATCAAGAGTTTAATTGAATGTTACCTATTAGAAGAAGGGGATTTATATGTGGATTTATATATTTGCCCAATTTTGAATTTATATGATTAACATTAAATCCGAAGTTCATATAATTCAAGTATCATAATAAATTAGTACAAGCTTGACTTGACGATAAAGCAATAATGAGATACAAAAGAATCCTTCTAAAATTAAGTGGCGAGGCTCTGATGGGGAATCAGAGCTATGGAATTGACGCAGACAGATTAGATCAATATGCGCAAGAGATCAAGAAAGTAAAAGATGAACAAGTCGAAGTCGCAATAGTAATAGGAGGAGGCAATATATTCAGGGGGGTTCAAGCTGAAGCCACTGGAATAGATCGCGTGCAAGGAGACTATATGGGAATGCTTGCTACCATGATTAATGCTATGGCACTTCAGGGGTCATTAGAAAAGCACGGTATGTATACTCGCTTGATGTCTGGAATAAAAATGGATCAGGTCAGCGAGAGTTTTATTAGACGCAGAGCAGTTCGTCATTTAGAAAAGGATAGAGTTGTGATATTTGGTGCCGGAACAGGCAATCCATATTTCACTACTGACTCCGCGGCAAGTCTACGCGCTATAGAAATTGAGGCAGATGTTGTCCTTAAAGGCACGCGAGTAGACGGCGTATACACGGCTGATCCTGAAAAAGACCCCAGCGCAGAAAGATACTCAGAGGTCTCTTTCCAAGAGGTTTACCAAAAGGGACTTAACGTAATGGATATGACAGCCTTCACGCTATGTATGGAAAACAAACTTCCTATCGTTGTCTTTGACATGAACAAGCCTGGAAACTTGCAAAAGCTGGTTCAAGGAGAAGATATAGGGACATTAATAAAATAAAAATGGACGAAGAAATACAGTTATTTCTAGACGAAGCCAAGGAGTTAATGAGTAAGACCATTACTCACACCACAAATGAGTTAACGAAAATAAGAGCAGGCAAAGCTTCTCCTTCAATGCTTGATAGTGTTACTGTTGAATATTACGGCTCAATGACACCATTGTCTCAAGTAGCCTCGGTAAACACTCCCGATGCACGTACTATTAACGTAAAACCTTGGGAAAAAAACACTATCCCAGCTATAGAAAAAGCTATCCTAAATTCTGACCTGGGTTTTAACCCTCAAAATGATGGTGAGATGATACGTATTAACGTTCCTCCGCTGACTGAAGACAGAAGGAAGCAACTGGTGAAACAGGCCAAGGCAGAAGGTGAAAGTGGAAAAGTAAGCATACGTAATATTAGAAAGGATACCAATGACTCACTAAAAAAACTTCAAAAAGAAGGTGCTTCCGAAGATGAAGTGAAAAAGGGGGAAGAGCAGGTTCAAAAAATAACAGACTCCAGTGTAGCAAGAATTGATGAATTGGTCATTGCCAAGGAAAAGGATATCATGACGATATAAAAAGTCACGTAAAATACTGTCTTGCTTTCAATAGTTCTTCTACTGGTTTTGGGACTAAGTATTTTACACTCTTACCTCTTCTTAGCAAATCTCTAATGTAAGTGGCTGAAATCTCTAAAAAAGGGGTTTCAGCTATCTTTATTTTACCTTCGTATTCACGAAGTCTCTCCGGGATTTTATAATCTCTCTCTCCATTCCTTGGGTATACAATGATATTGTGATTCACTAGAATATCTCTATGATTTTTCCATTTGTGAAATGTCTTAAGGTTATCACCACCCATAATAAGGTGAAATGATTTTGATGGAAACCGTTCTCTCAAGTATGTTAAAGTATCAGCAGTAAAGCTTGGTTTAGGCATGCTAAATTCAATATCTGAGACACGAAAATTATAATCATCATGAATAGCGGCTCTTACCAAATCTAACCTATCTTGTTCAGGCAATAGAGAAGCGCTTCGTTTATGAGGGTTTTGGGGAGAAACAACAAACCATACTTCCTTAAGCTCCGCGAGTTCACGTATTGTATGCGCAATAATTAAATGACCAGTATGTATTGGATTAAAAGAACCAAAGAAAAGCCCTACGTCCAAAATTAACTTCTAATAAAACTGGTTACTACCCTTACTATTTCCTCCTTTGCTTCCTCTAAATCTGAATTCACCAAAATCCTGTCAAATTCGGAAGCAAAAGTTAGTTCTTCTTCAATTTTGGCCAACCTTTTCTCTAAACTCTCAGGAGTTTCTGTGCCTCTTGAGATGAGTCTGTTCTTTATCACATTAATATTTGGAGCCTGAATAAATATACCAAGAGCTTTGTCTTTAAAGAACTTTTTAATTTCCAATCCTCCCTTAACATCAACATCAAAGACAATATTTTTTCCTTGAGACCAAACTTTTCTTATTTCTTGTTTCAAGGTCCCATAGTATATGCCCTTATACACCTCTTCATACTCAACGAATTCCTTTTTTTGAAGATGGGCTTTAAATTGTGGGATGGTCAAAAAATAATAATCTTTCCCATGTTCTTCTCCCTCCCTTGGTTTGCGGGTTGTTGCAGAGGTACTAAATGCAAGCTGCGGAATTGATGCCACCAAATGACGAACCAAAGTGGTTTTACCTGACCCTGAAGGAGCACTAAGAATAATAGCCTTTGCCATTAAGACAGAATTTATTGAGGTATTTGTGGAATTTACTATACGTTTAGGTTAAATCGTTTTAACCCAGGATTTTATTTCTTATTGATTTCACTAAATCAACGGGGACTGGTTCCTTACTAATTCTGGTTTTAACTAACTTATGGAATTCTGCTTCTACATTATAATGTTCTAAGCAACAAGAACATTGTTTGATATGCTCGAAAAGAAATGCCTCTTGTTCAGAAGACCCTTCGTTATCTAAGATCAGCTCTATTATTTCAAGACATTTTGCTAACTGTTCACAGTCCGATCCCATTTATGTTTTAGTTATATCCCATTTCTTTCGCATATGACTTAAGCTTTTCTTTGAGTAGATTTCTAGCTCTATGTAACCTTGAACGTACCGTGCCTATTGGTATATCCAAAATTTTCGACATTTCTTCGTAAGTAAATCCCTCTAAGTCACAAAGTATAATCACAATTCTGAAATCAGCCGGCAAAGAATTTAAAGCTATGGATACTTCATCCCCAATCATTCCTTTGAGCGTCTCTACTCTCAGGTCTGTAGTGATATTTGCATCTACATCATCCGAATTGTAATACCCTTCTACATCGTTATAATCAACTTTAGAAGGTTCTTTCGACTTTTTCCTAAAGTCGTTAATAAAGCTGTTTTTCAAAATTCGAAACAGCCATGCTTTCGCGTTAGTTCCCTTTTCGAAAGAATTTATAAACCTATATGCCTTCAAAAAGGTGTCTTGCACCAAATCTTTGGCATCGTCTTCATTCAAAGTTAATCGATGGGCAAAATTGTACATGGAAGAGACATTGGGCATAAGCTCCTTCTCAAACAGTTCAACTTTTTCCTTTTCCGAATATCCTGAATTTGTCAATATCTCCGCAATTAAGTTCACGGTCCTTAAACGTTTTGAACCGAGATACAGTTACAGTGTCCCGAAGGACACTGTACTATCATGATTATTTAGTATCTATAATAATCTGGTTTGAAAGGTCCTTCAACCTTAACACCAATATATTCTGCTTGATCAGCAGACAAAACATCAAGTTGAGCACCAACTTTAGCTAAGTGTAGCTCGGCTACTTTCTCATCTAAATGCTTAGGTAGCATGTAAACTTTGTTCTCATACGTCTTGGCATTTGTCCAAAGTTCCAACTGTGCTAGTGTTTGATTAGTAAATGAATTCGACATCACAAAAGAAGGGTGTCCTGTCGCACAACCCAGGTTCACTAGTCTACCTTCTGCTAAAACGATAATGTCATTTCCATCAACGTTATATAAGTCAACTTGTGGCTTTATTTCTAATTTCGTATCACCATAGTTGTCGTTCAACCAGGCCATATCAATTTCATTATCGAAATGTCCGATATTACAAACAATTGCCTTATCCTTAAGACCTTTGAAATGCTCAGCTTTGATAATGTCTTTATTTCCCGTAGCGGTAACTACGATATCAACCTCTTTAACAGCGTCGATCATCTTCTTCACCTCGAAACCGTCCATTGCAGCCTGTAAAGCACATATCGGGTCTATTTCGGTAACGATTACTCGAACACCAGCGCTTCTCAAAGAATCAGCAGAACCTTTACCTACGTCTCCGTATCCAGCAACAACAGCCACTTTACCGGCTAGCATCACATCGGTTGCTCTTCGAATAGCGTCGACTAAAGATTCTCGACAACCGTATTTGTTGTCGAATTTAGATTTAGTAACCGAATCATTAACGTTAATAGCTGGAATTGGAAGCGTACCATTTTTCACCCGTTCGTAAAGTCTGTGAACTCCTGTTGTTGTTTCCTCCGAAAGTCCTTTAATGTCCTTAACTAACTCTGGGTACTTATCCAAAACCATATTTGTCAGGTCGCCACCATCATCCAATATCATATTCAATGGCTTCTCTCCTTCAAAAGCAAACAGAGTTTGCTCAATACACCAATCAAACTCCTGATCATTCATCCCTTTCCAGGCATAAACAGGAATCCCCGCCTGTGCGATTGCGGCAGCGGCATGATCTTGAGTAGAGAAAATATTACAGGATGACCATGTTACCTCAGCACCAAGCTCCACCAATGTTTCAATCAATACAGCTGTTTGAATTGTCATGTGAAGACAACCAGCAATTCTAGCGCCTTTCAAAGGTTTTGAGTTTCCATATTCTGCTCTTAGGGCCATTAACCCTGGCATTTCGGCCTCGGCCAAATTAATCTCTTTTCGACCCCAGTCTGCCTGAGCAATGTCTTTTACTTTGTATGTTAAATTATCTGTTGTCATCTAACTATTACTTTTGAAATTCAAAGCTATAGAAATCATTTATTAATCAAGATGTTTGTGAAAATATAAATTAGCCCTTCAACTTATATCTTACCTCTTTTATGTTAAATGATTTAACACCGTTGGAGGTACTGATGTTCAACCGTCCCTCAGGGTCTACTCCGATGATTTCTCCCTCAAAGACCTCTCCTGAGCTTTCAAACTTTCTAATCCTTTGAAAACCAAGTATTGATTGCTGATATATTTGCCTCAGTTGACTTTTGGATAGAACAAAACGATTGCATAAATCCTCAAGACTTTCACAGATTTCACGCAACAACGGCTCCGTGCCAGATGAGCGATAACCGTGCAGATAAAGGGAAGTAGCCGTTTTCATTGGCCTGCGTACATTAAGAACGTTAACTCCTATTCCAATAACTATATGCTTCAATTTAGTACCAGAAAAAACCGTCTCAACCAATATACCAACAAATTTTTCCTCATTTATCAGTAGATCGTTCGGCCATTTTAATTGGGGTTGAATGCCTGTTTCATTTTTGACAGCTTCCATAACCGCTAAACTTGCAATCATATTAATATCAAATACCTCCGCCACTTTCACAAATGAAGCTTTCATGTAAATCGATACCGCTAAACTCTTCCCTTCTTCCCCAACCCATTTACTCCCTCGTTGTCCCTTTCCGTCGTATTGATGAGGCGTACTGACAATATAACCGTTAGGCAACGAAGCATTATCCTGCAATAGTGTCTTCATATATTGATTGGTAGAATGACACTTTGGCAGAAACAAACTATTTTGACCTATAAAAGATGTTTTGGCAAAAAATTTATGCAAAGTATTTTAGTAGTTTTGACCGCTAAATTAATAATAGATCTGTGACAAAAAGCTTCAACGTTGATTCAAAAACCTTAGCGAAGGAAATAATCGCTGGAATGGAGGAAAAAAAAGCGCTAGACATTGTAATGTTGGATCTTCGTGAGGTACCGAACTCTATAGTGGACTTTTTCGTTATTTGCTCGGGCAATTCTGATACTCAGATAGAAGCCATATCAGAGTCGATTGAAGACGAAGTTGAAAAACACACTACCCAACGGCCCTGGAGTAAGGAAGGGATGGGTAACAAGGAATGGATAATTATCGATTATGTTGATGTTGTGGCTCATGTCTTCCAAAAATCAACGAGAGGTTTTTACGGTTTGGAAGAGCTATGGGGAGACGGGAAAGTCATTTCAATAGACAAGGCATAGTGGAACAAACCAAACTCACAATAAGTTAAGAAATTGTTAAAAACACCGGGACTTATTAACATTACCTGTCCCAATGAACAAGAATCATCAGAAATATGTCAGATAAACCGAAAAACAAGAATGTAATTCCAAAACCACAAAAACCCAATTACCAAATTTGGGTTATTGTTGGTATTCTTGGACTAATATTTGGAGTTACGCTTTTCAATCGTTCAAACACCGCGCAATCACGTCCCTTTCGACAGTTTGAAAACATGTTGAAGCAAGGAGATATTAAGGAAGTGGTCTTCGTGAACGGACAGAATTACCTCGAAGTAACGCTAACAGAAGAAGCTCTTCAGAAACCAGAGCACAAGAATAGCATCGATACTGAAAATCCATTTGCGCTCAATTCGGGGCCTCATTACCGTGTTCGTGTGTTATCCCCAGAGATATACGAAGAGCGGTTTATGGAAATAACGAAAAACATGGAGCCGGAAAAAATACCTATCGAAAACGTAGAGGACCGATCTGACTTTAGCGGGCAACTAGTTCAATGGGGATTTTTACTGGTCATCTTTTTTGGCTTTTGGTATTTAATGCGGCGTATGACTGGAGGTGCAGGGCCAGGAGGACAAATCTTTAATATTGGTAAATCAAGAGCTGCTTTATTTGATGCAGAAAGCAAAGTCAAGATAACTTTCGATAATGTTGCAGGACTTGATGAGGCAAAAGAAGAAGTAAAGGAGATTGTTGATTTCCTAAAGGACCCGGAAAAATTCACCAAACTCGGAGGTAAAATCCCAAAAGGAGCATTGCTAGTTGGCCCTCCGGGAACTGGTAAAACTTTACTTGCCAAAGCTGTAGCTGGAGAAGCTGGTGTTCCGTTCTTCTCACTTTCGGGGTCTGATTTCGTAGAGATGTTTGTTGGTGTCGGTGCTGCTCGGGTAAGAGACCTATTCAAACAAGCAAAGGAAAAAGCCCCATGTATTGTCTTTATTGATGAGATAGATGCCATTGGACGATCAAGGGGAAGAGGTGCGATGCCCGGATCCAATGATGAACGCGAAAACACCCTCAATTCGCTTCTCGTAGAAATGGATGGCTTCGCGACTGACTCTGGTGTAATTATTTTAGCAGCAACCAATAGACCTGATGTATTAGATTCCGCACTATTGCGCCCAGGAAGATTTGATCGTCAAATAAGTATCGATAAACCGGACATAGCTGGACGAGAAAGCATTTTTAAGGTGCATCTTGACCCTCTTAAGTTAGATAGTGATGTTGACCCTAAGAAACTAGCGGCTCAAACTCCAGGTTTTGCAGGCGCAGAAATAGCCAATGTATGCAATGAAGCTGCGCTGATCGCGGCTAGACGTGACAAGAAATCTGTAGACATGCAAGATTTTCATGATGCCATCGACAGAGTGATAGGCGGATTGGAAAAGAAAAGTAAAATCATATCTCCTGAAGAGAAAAAAATTGTTGCTTACCACGAGGCAGGCCACGCTGTGGCCGGATGGTACTTGGAGCATGCGGACCCATTGGTAAAAGTAAGTATCGTTCCAAGAGGAGTGGCGGCGCTCGGTTATGCACAATATCTACCAAAAGAACAATTCTTATATCAAACTGAGCAGTTAATAGATGAAATGTGTATGGCACTTGGTGGACGTGCGGCAGAAGAAATAATATTTGGCAAGATATCGACTGGTGCTCTTAGTGACTTAGAGCGTGTTACAAAAATGGCTTATAGCATGGTTACTGTCTATGGTATGAACAGTGCCATTGGAAATATTTCCTTTCATGATTCTAAACAGTCTGAATATGGTTTTGGCAAACCTTACTCTGAAGCGACTGCAGAGCTAATAGATAAGGAGGCAAAAAACATTATTGACCAAGCTTATCAGCGTACTAAACAGTTACTAACAGATAAGCAAAATGAGTTGGAGGTTATCTCTAAAGAACTATTAGATCGAGAAATTTTATTCCAAAATGACCTAGAGGATTTAATCGGAAAGCGTCCATTTGAAAAACAAACTACCTATCAAGCATTTACAGAAAGTAAGGATGAGGCAGAAGAAAAAATTGAAGGTCAGGTAAAAGAAATCAAGTCTAAACCCGATCAAAAGGACAAGAAAATTACCGCTGGAGAAAAGGGTAATGAAGAGGTAAAACAAGAAGAGTAAGCGAATTGAAAGACCTTGAGCTCAAGCTCAATCAAAAAGGGGCTAGAAGTAAATTATATTTCCTAAGTGACTTTCACTTGGGTTCTCCTGACAAGAAAGAAAGTCTGAAAAGAGAAAAGCGGTTAATTTCTCTTTTAGAAGAAATGAGTACCAAAGCTCACAGTATTTTCTTCCTTGGTGATGTTTTTGATTTTTGGATGGAATACAGACATGTTGTTCCTAAAGGATATGTTCGATTTTTGGGTAAAGTCGCGGAACTATCAGACCAAGGCATAAACATATACTTCTTCAAAGGCAACCATGACATGTGGATGTTTGGTTACCTCAAAGATGAATGTGGCGCTCACATTATTACTGATGAGTTAAGTATAAAAATAGGCGCTAAAAAGTTTTTAGTAGGACATGGTGACGGTTTAGGTCCAGGAGACACGAGATACAAGATGCTCAAAAAAATCTTTCGTAATCCGATATGTATCTGGTTGTTCAGACTTGTACACCCAGATCTTGGTATTGGCCTTGCCAATGCCTGGTCTCAACATAGTCGTACTAAGAACCTCGAGAAAGGAGAAGTATTCCTTGGTGAAAAGGAATGGCTTTGGCAATACTGTAAGAAAGAGCACGAAAAGCAAGCAAGGGATTACTATATCTTTGGTCATAGGCATCTAAATCTAGATTTAGAGGTCATTCCTGCGGGACGATATATAAACCTTGGTGAATGGATTACTGACTCCAAATATGTCGAATTTGATGGAAAGGATTGTCAGATTAAGACTGCTGACTAGCTTTTTTGGCACATTAGTGTTTTTCAGTGGGCAAACTCAGATGGCACACCAAGAACCTGGTGCTATTTACATAGACTCGACCACACTAAATTTAAGGATAGCCAAGTCAGTTTCTAACGACAGAACCATCGGGTTAACTACTAGAGGAGAACTGATTCTGTTTAATAACATTGAAAAAATCCTACATACGTCCGCCCGAAGATTTGGAAGTGATATTTCCATTAGTTCCAGCTCGGGATTAAGTGTTGCTGTTTTTGATCCCCTACAACAATCCATAGTTTATCTCGATCGGTTTCTTAGCGAAGTCAGAACCTTCCAACTGCATTCCTTTCTTCCAACATTAAGCCAGTTGGTACTTGCAGGTTCTGATAGAAGGGCGTATGGAATCTCATCTTTAGAAAATGAGCTGATTTTAGTGGATCTTATTGACCAAACTATAATAGACAAAACCATTTACAACGGTTCCTTAACCATTGACATCAATGGGGACTTACTAATGATTTCCAGCTCAACCAACACTCAAATAAGATCCATATCCAGTTCGGAAGTGTTACTTTCGACCGACAAATTATACCAAGACGTACTGCTGAACAGAAACTCTTTGGTCTTAGCCAATAGAGATAAAATTGAATTCTACCATTTCCCTTCTAACAAGCATTCAACCTTTATGAGACCAGAAAGTTGCGGCAAAATCATCCTGTTTAGATATTCTACCAATCAACTAAAATTGTTTACAAATAAACTCGGGTTTACTCTATCATTAACTGATCGTCAATAATCGACAGATACCAATAATCAAACTTACCGAAGCGGTCTCACAGGCTTTAATGAAACGACTATAGGCTTCGAAACCAATCTCGTAACCTTGCAAACGGAGCGAGTGTTCCAATCGCCTCTTCAGACTTTTCATCTATTTACTTCATAACTATTAATCATCTGCCCTAGTAGACTTCAGTTGAAGGACCACGTTTTCTACCTTGAGAAAGTCATAACTGGCACGATATATGCCTATCTTTGTAATAATTAAGACCTTGAATTTCCATCTTAAATTATGTAGCATGTTCCAATTTTTGAAAAAATCGTCTTCTATTTTATTAGCTATTTCTTTGACTATCACCTCTTGTTCTAGTTCTGTCTACAGTACAAAAACATATGCAATACCAGGAAGTCGAACGACACTTGACAGCTATTATAATTGCTTAGTTAAAGCGTTACCCTCCACCTTTGACACTAGCCTAGAGGTATACTTCTCAAAAGTTACCGAATATGAAGTACAAGAAGAGAAAAAAGTAATTAAACATACAGATCATAGTGGCACTAGACTTGGAGGAATATGTACCATGTTGGTTGGGAGCTTGACTGGAGCATTAGTTGCTATCGGAGGAACCGATGAGGATGGCAACTATTCTGAACCAGATCCAGAATTAGGGAGAGGAATCATAGTGGGCAGCCTAGTTGTAGGAGGTCTTTTTGCCCTAATACCGAACTCAAAGTCTGAAGTTTCCTCCTCGATAAATAGCCAAAAGCATAAACGACATGAAGCTGCTAAAGACACTCTCTACTCTGTATGGTCTAGCGTTTACCCAGATAGAATAATTCAGAAAAAGACTGTAAATAGAGAAGTTAAGTTAGATGTGATAACTGACCTTGGGTTAGACTATATCGAAAACACTGACTCAGTAAAAGTCTACTTTAAATCAAACCAAGATGAAACTCTGGTATATACTGTTGATTTTTTGGCAAGTAACTACCTAAAACAGTACTTGAATACAAAAGAAATTAACAACAAAATCCCTTTGCACCAAGCTCCCACGGCCAGCTCTCCAATTATGGGCAACCTTTCAGAAGGTGATAATTTAGAGCTTTTGGAAACTAGAGGCAGGTGGTACAGGGTACTTTGGAATGGTAAAAAGGTCTATTTGGCATCTGAGCGTATTGGTTACTTCTTTGCTAAGGAATGAATAAGTCCGCATAGGAAAGAGTAATGCAATCTTTTTATTACGGTATTCTGATAATCAGTCAAAATTATCAACCCGTAAACTCAAGTTTATCGCATCTTTAACTAATGGGCAATAGTCAACGAATAGTGAATTTAAGTTGAATTTATTACAACAGACAGTTCATCATGCCTTAACAACTATATACTTCCTTTGCTGAAAGGCTTTATTTTGAGACAGTTCTATAAGACAATCGTTTTATCCGACATTCATCTCGGCACTAAAGGCTCCAAAGCTAAAGAGGTAACCAACTTTCTAAAGGAGAGCAAATGCGAAAATCTCATTCTTAATGGCGACATCATAGACGGATGGCAATTAAAGAAAACTGGTAAGTGGAAAAAAAAGCATACACGTTTCTTTAAGAAAATCTTTAATATGATGGAAATGGATGGTACCAAAGTGACGTATCTACGTGGTAACCATGACGACTTCCTAAATCAAATACTCCCCTTTCGGATGGCGAACCTTGTTATTGAGCGAGAAATGATTTATGAATCTTTCGGAAAGAAATATTACATTGTTCATGGTGATGTATTTGACTCTATCACTTCAAGTTTTAAATGGATCGCTAAGCTAGGTGATGTCGGCTACACTTTTTTGTTATGGGTTAACTTCCGATATAACCAATATCGAACAAAAAAAGGTCTTCCTTATTACTCTCTATCCCAAAAAATAAAAGCGAAAGTAAAATCTGCCGTTAGCTATATCGATGATTTTGAGACCAAACTAGCAGATTTGGCCAGATCTAAAGGATATGATGGGGTGATTTGTGGTCACATTCATCAACCTGCGCAGCGAACTATCAAAAGTATTTTATACCTCAACTCTGGTGACTGGGTGGAAAGCATGACCGCTTTAGTGGAGCATGAAAGTGGAGAGTGGGAAATTAAATATTATACGGAATCAGAGGCCTACTTGAAAAGTATTCAGAAAAGAAAAAAGAAAACAAACCCAGAAGAGCAAGAACTAGAGTCGGAAGAGCCATTACCTTTGCATTTGTTAAAACAAAACGTACTGGAAGAGGCACATGCCTAAAAAATTTATTTTCATTGTTCAAGGCGAAGGCCGTGGACATATGACGCAAGCCATCTCGCTTTACAAGTTAATTACTTCTCACGGACATGAGGTTAGCAAAGTATTTGTTGGGTCCAGTAGACGACGAGATATCCCTGCATTTTTTTATGAAAGCATTCAAGCTGACATAGAGTTAATAGCAAGTCCAAATTTCGTTCTGGACAAAGACAATAAATCTATCCGTATCGGACCAACTTTTTATCAAAACATTTATAAGGGAGGCAAGTACCTTAAAAGTGTTAGACGAATAACTAATGTGATAAAAGCTACTCAACCTTATGCGGTAATAAACTTTTACGACCTTCTAGGTGGTTTAGCAGCTATTCTACAAGGCGGTAAATTTCGTTTTTTCTCAGTAGCACATCAATATCTTGCCAGTCATACAGATTTCCCTTTTCCAAAAAATAAAAGGTCTCACAAGAAACTATTTCTTCTTCATAATAAACTAACACAATTAAGAAATCGGAAAGTTTTTGCTATGTCCTTTCAGCCCTATTCGGGATTTTCAGGCTCTCGATATATAGTCTCGCCTCCACTTCTCAGGCCTGAAGTAAAGGGGATAAAAACTCTAAACGGTAATCGCTATTTGGCTTATGTGGTCAACGATGGATATGCAGATGAAATACTGAATTGGTTCAGAAATCAAACAGCGGTGAAATTCATGGATTGCTTCTGGGACAAAAAAGGTTTGCCAAATCCTTTCGAACCACTCCCGGGAATTCTCTTTCATCAACTAGATGACAAGTTATTTTTGGATAAGATGGCCGCTTGTGCAGGATACATTTCAACTGCGGGCTTTGAATCTATTTGCGAAGCAATTTATCTCAACAAACCAGTTCTTGCTGTCCCGGTTGAAAAACAATATGAGCAGGAATGCAACGCTTTAGATGCTGTAAAGACAGAAAAAGTAATTAGTTCAACAACCTTCGATGTCACCAAGCTTCTTGCCTTTCAAAAGCATTATGATTTAGGAAATACCTCCTGCAAGAGTTGGATGGACGAAATGGATACTTTCTACAAGAAGCATTTAGGTTTATAACGTCACTTTAAGTAAACAGCGAACTCGTCGGTTAGGTTTACCTCTACGTGTTCGTTAATCGTTGTCGATAGCTCATATCCCATATACTTTGCAGAAACCGGAAATTTCTTATAGCTTCTATTTACAAGTACGGCCGTCTCGATTTTACGAATATCTGCCTTCAATAATTCTCGCATGGCATAAGCCAATGTTTTACCCGAATTCAAAACATCATCCACTAAAATCACTACTGCGTGATCCAGTTCTTTTGTTGAACAGTCCACAATGACCTCACTGTCAAGCGGAGTGACCTTATTAAGTTCAATACGAACTAGTTGAAGGTTTTTATGTTCATCAATTAGTAACAGCTCACTTATAATTAATTGTGCAAGTGTATATCCTCTATCAAAAATACCGGCAATAATAATCTTTGATTCGTCTAGATTGTTTTCAATTATCTGATATGCAATCCTTCTGATTTTTTGACGAATCATCTCATCCGAAAGAATTATCTCCTTTTCCTCTGTCATTTCTTATAAGCTTGGAAGTGGTAAAACTTTGCTCTCTTTAAAAGTAGAAAGAATAACCATGGATTGTAAACTATCCACTACATCAATATCACTTACCTTTTCGAGCATTAACTTTTGATAGGACGAAATATCTTTGGCTATTACTTTAAGGATGAAGTCACCTGTACCTGTAATATGATGACATTCAATCACTTCATTCACCAGTTGTATCTGACTTACAAAGTGATCTATATTTTGTTTGTTGTGACCTTTAAGCGTCACCTGCACAAAAGTACTTACCCCTAGTCCAATTTTATCAGTATTCAATTTAGCATGATAGCTTGAAATCACATTCAAGTTCTCCAACTTCTTAACTCGTTCTAACGTTGGCGCTGGTGATAACCCAATCTCTTTCGATAGTTGTGCGTTGGTTATTTTAGCGTTTCGTTGGAGAATTTCTAAAATTTTAAGGTCTGTTTTATCAAGTTTAACTCCTTGGGTCATATTTATTGAACTTACTTCACCCGCAAAATTGCAAAGAACACTGGATCTACCAGCATCTCGACGGAAATTAATGATTTTTCCTCTAAAAAGACAACTAGTTATTTAAGAAGAAAAAGCAGCAACAATCACGACTTTAAGATTTACTTAACTGATTTAAAGCTAATTACGAATTCACTTAGATGTTAAATCATTTTAAAAAATCACACCTTAAACTCCGCTATGGTCAAATTAAGCATCCCTTTTCTTCTGGTCAAAGAAGGAAACAGTTGTTGAAAATCTCTTTTATCCATTCGCCTAAAGATAAAAGAGGCTAATTTTAAGCCGTAAACTTTTTTAGAATGTTAGATATCGTATCAAAAGGGCTGACAAAAATCTTTGGAACTAAATCTGATCGAGATTTAAAAGAGGTTAGACCTTATGTCGAAAAAATAAATAAAGAGTTCGAACTGCTCAGCGGAATATCCGATGATGAGCTACGAAATAAGACAAAAGAACTTCAAGCGGAAATAAAGTCCGACCTCAAGTCATTCGATTCGGAGATTGAAGAACTACGCTCAGAAATTGATCATAATACTGACTTAGATGTTCATCAAAAAGAAGAAATCTATTCTAAGATAGATGGCTTAGACGATTCCAAGAACGAAGCATTAGAAAAAACACTTCTTAGGATTCTTCCCAAAGCCTTTGGAGTACTTAAGGAAACAGCCAGACGACTTTCGGAAAACAAAAAACTGGAGGTGGAAGCAACGGATTATGACAAATTTTTAGCAGCTAAAAAAAGTAATGTTGAACTAAGTGGAAACACAGCAATTTGGCATAACAAATGGGAAGCGGCAGGCACTGAGGTAGAATGGAACATGGTCCACTATGATGTCCAACTCATAGGTGGAGTTGTTTTGCATCAAGGTAAGATCGCTGAGATGGCAACAGGTGAGGGTAAGACATTGGTGGCTACACTCCCTGCGTACCTAAATGCACTTGCCGGAAAAGGTGTTCATGTCGTTACTGTTAATGATTATTTAGCAAAACGTGATTCACAGTGGAATGCTCCGCTCTTTGAGTTCCATGGGCTTACCGTAGACTGTGTCGATAGACACGAACCTAATACTCCAGAAAGAAGGGCCGCTTACCTAGCGGATATCACGTATGGAACTAACAACGAGTTCGGATTTGACTACTTACGAGACAATATGTCCCGTGAGACGGATGAATTAGTTCAGCGCAAGCACCATTTTGCAATGGTAGATGAGGTAGACTCTGTTTTAATTGACGAAGCCAGAACACCATTAATTATATCGGGGCCTATACCTAGAGGGGATGAACATGAGTTCGGTGATTTAAAGCCTAAAATCCATAAACTGGTAGAGGCACAACGAAAGTTGGTAACCGGATACTTAACAGATGCCAAAAAACTCATTAAGGAGGGCAATCAATCTGAAGGAGGACTTTCGTTATTCCGGGTATACCGAGGGCTTCCAAAGCATAAACCTCTTATTAAGTTCCTCAGTGAGACTGGTATGAAAGCTGTTTTGCAGAAGACTGAAAACATCTATCTGCAAGACAATCAGAAATTAATGCCTGAAGCTGACAAACCTCTATATTTTACTATTGATGAGAAAACTAACTCTGTAGAACTGACAGAAAAAGGTATCGATCTAATCACCGGGTCCGGTGATGACCCGGACTTTTTCATACTTCCAGACTTATCCATTGAGTTAGACGGTGTAGAAAAAGATACTTCTTTAGCCGATAGTGACCGCTTAGCGAAAAAGGAAGCCGTAATTCAAGACTATAATGTTAAGTCACAACGGATACACTCCGTCAACCAGCTTCTAAAAGCCTATACCCTCTTTGAAAAAGACACGGAGTATATTGTCGTTGACGAGAAAGTTAAAATCGTTGATGAGCAAACCGGGCGTGTAATGGACGGACGTCGGTATTCGGACGGACTTCATCAGGCGATTGAAGCTAAGGAAAACGTTAAGGTAGAAGATGCCACTCAAACGTATGCTACGGTTACCCTTCAGAACTATTTCAGGATGTACCACAAGCTTGCTGGTATGACCGGAACAGCAGAGACCGAAGCTGGTGAATTTTGGGAGATATACAAGCTTGATGTTGTTGTCATTCCGACCAATAGGCCAATATCTAGAAATGACATTGAAGACAAAGTCTATAAAACCGTCAGAGAAAAATTTAACGCAGTTGTAGACGAAATTGTCGAACTAACAGGAAAGGGACAACCAGTCCTAGTGGGTACTACGTCGGTAGAAATATCCGAGCTCCTTAGTAGGATGCTAAAGATGAAGAAAATTGATCATCAGGTACTAAATGCGAAGCAACACGCCAAAGAAGCAGACGTTGTTGCTGAAGCTGGTAAGTCTGGTACTGTGACCATTGCCACCAATATGGCTGGGCGTGGAACGGATATTAAGCTAACTCCAGAATCAAAAGCAGCCGGTGGTTTAGCAATTATTGGTACGGAAAGGCATGAATCGAGAAGGGTCGACAGACAGCTTCGTGGTCGTGCTGGCCGTCAAGGAGATGTAGGATCATCACAGTTTTTCGTCTCACTTGAAGACAATTTGATGAGACTATTTGTATCAGAAGGAGCCGCAAAAGTCATGGATAAAATTGGGCTCAAAGAAGGTGAGGTCATTCAGCATAGTATGATTACCAAATCTATCGAACGCGCTCAGAAAAAAGTGGAGGAGAATAACTTTGCTATTCGTAAACGTCTTCTTGAATACGATGACATTATGAATTCTCAGCGTGAAGTAATTTACACCAGAAGGAAAAATGCGTTGTACGGTGATCGCTTGGATATTGACATTCTCAATATGCTCTTTGATACTTGTGAGAGCATTGTCACTGATGCTAAAGCGGCCATTGATTTTGATAGTTTTAAGCTAAACAGCCTATCCATACTAGGGGTAGATTATCCAATCAGCAAAGAAGATTTCGAAAAAGAACAAGAAGCACTGCTCACGCAAGGGTTGTACGATAAGGCTATTGAGCATTACAATCAGAAGAATCAACTTATCGTCGATCGGGCTATGCCACTGCTTAAAAACATACAACTCACCAAAGGCGGTACTGTTCGTGAAGTTTTAGTCCCTTTTACTGATGGAAAGAAGCAAATTGGTGTATCGGTCAATTTAGAAAAGTGTATCTCTAACGAAGGGAAAGAGCTTATCAAATCCATGGAAAAAATGATTGCTTTAGCGATCATTGATCAAACATGGAAGGAGCACTTAAGAGACATGGACGACCTTAAACAATCTGTCCAAAACGCTGTGTATGAGCAAAAAGACCCATTGCTAATTTACAAGTTTGAGGCATTTGAGCTATTCAAAGTTTTCTTGGGGAAAGTCAATGAAGAAACCATTTCATTCCTGGTGAAAGCTTCCATAGCCGTTCAAGATTCCAGTGAAGTTCATGAAGCCAGGAAAACGAAAAAAAGTCAGAAATACGATACAAAAAAGGATGATCATGGCTCTTTATTGGCAGGAAGGCGTCCAGAAACCAATGAGAGCAGACCTCCGGTAGAAAAAGTCACTCCAAGACAGTCTCAAAAAATTGTGGGAAGAAATGAGCGCGTAAGTGTACAATATGCTGATGGGACCGTTAAAAAAGATGTGAAGTTCAAAACTGTTGAAGAGGACGTAAAAAATGAGAAGTGTATTATTATTGAAAATTAATACCATGAAGAGGTATCTTTTAGGGAAAGAGTGTA
>CAYMST010000080.1:0-17766 GCA_964393115.1 uncultured Roseivirgaceae bacterium
CATTGCTCCTGCTTGCTACAAATAAGTGAATCTGCTCCTGCTGAATCATAGAAGCAAACCCCACTACCCTCTCGTTCATTACTTGATGGTCTTGTTTTGAAGACCTTCTTTTAACTCCCTTTATCAGGGCAAAACCATCCTCGTTTTGATCCATCCAAAAAACCTCAGGCATATTGCCATGGTCACTTCTCTCAGAAGATAGAACGGTGTCCTTAGTGGCCATGGCTGAGCTTAATATTATGAAAACAGCTGCTAAGCCCAATGTTACAATCAATCGGTTGTTCATCTCTCATCATTTTGTTCAAAAAAACATCGACTCACATTTTCTAAGCCGTGACCTTTTTTCCGATAAGAAATTTTAACGTTGTTTTTCCCACTGAAGTTTAACCGGAGTAAGCGATATCTGCGTTGAGTTTTTAGTCACTAAAAGAAGTAATGAAATAAATACGCATCTATAAGAAACACCATCCACTACTTAAATTTTAAAATACAGCTCTTGATCATCATTATTTGAAAGCCACAGCGAGTCTCCTTTCAATTTATCTATTCTAAACTTGTAGGTATCGTTCAAGTCGAACACCGTTAAGGAATCTCCTTCAAGCCTATACGGAAGCTGAAGGTACCCTCCAGTAAACCCAACCGCATATTCGCCATTAAAAGAAAGTGCAGGAACTCTTTCTTCGGGTATTAAGGTCCATTCTCCAAATAACATTGTCGTATCAACTTCTGGTGTATATACCCCTTGTAAGGTTGAACGTATTTTCAACTCATCCAGTCGTTGCTCAAACACACCATCTTGACGAATGAAATGAGTGACCTTATATGCTTTGATCAATGTATCGCTTGTATGTCCCTCTTCACTATATTCATACTGTGTATAATCTTCGGCTATTTCAAGATCCATATTAATCCTTATTGTTGCTATTTGGTGCATTCCCAGGCCTGATAACTCCGTTTTCAGTACCAGTTGATCCAATTGATTTCCCGCAGAATCGAAAGTGGTTAACATCGGTACTCTGCCATTTTCTAAGCATTCCTGATACTCAAGAATAACACTATATGCTGGTTTTTTAGTCAATACACCTAATGGTGAGATACATTCTCTTCCAAATTTCGCAGCTAGTGACTTCTCAATCTCTGCAACTTTAAATTTTCGGTTGCTCAAAGTAGTGGGTATCTCTAATGCACCAATGGCTTCAAGATACTGAGCCCAACTCGAGTTTTTCTTAACCTTTTCTTTGTTAGGACTTTGACAACCAAAGAAAACAATCAAAAGGAGTACGACTGTATGAAGATGACGGTTCATATAATAATTTTGAGATTTGAATACTATTTATCGATCACGATTAAGTTGTGCAAATGGTAAGCATAGGCGTTCATGGCAAATTCTTCGAAATCATATGTGATGATATAGGGTGTATGACAATGAAAGCAATTCACCTTTGCTAGTCTACGGTAATCATTTTCAAGTTCAACACCTCCAACTTCTTCCGCGATCTGCTCTTTTTTCCACATGGATTTATAGAGATGCTTATGAGTAATTTCAATGCCTTTACCACAATTTGGGCACTCTAGTACTTCCTCACGGGATATTCTTGGGTCAACAGATACTTTGACAGCAAAATTCATAGGTCTTTGTTTAATGAATTAAGGTAATATAATCATTCGAAAAGACTATATATTCGTTGATCCAAAAGACACATCTTTTAGGTTAACATCTCACGATATTAGCCCTTACACTAAGTGCAGCTTTTGGTGGATTACAAAATCAGTGTGGCATGCTTTTTCCTATAAGCCCTAAGTTAAAAAGAAACCTAAATAGAATCCTGCCATTCGGCATCATATGGTTGATCACGGGATGGGTATTTTTGGCTAGTGAAGCCCTCATTACACGCAACCAAAACCTTAACCCCGATTCGTCAGTAAACCTTACTTTACCAGTGTTCATTTTTGCAAGTGTCGCCAGTATTTCGGTGGGGCTACTTGTTGGGTTAATTGAATTAGTAATCCTGGAAAGGAGGTTTAGGAACCATAGTTTTCGAAAAAAAGTATTTATCAAATTTGTTCTCTACCTCTTACTGATGTTGACTTTAATGGGTATTCTTTTCCCCGTTGCCACAAGCATTGAGCTATCATCGAGCATTTTTCACCAGAAAATTTTCCAACGAACCATAAACTTCTTTCAAAGTGTAGTTTTCTTGAACACTGTTATTCAAATATCCTTTCAGCTTATGCTAAGTCTACTTTACGCAGCAATTAGTGAAAATCTCGGGCATCAGGTGCTCACCAACTTCTTTTCAGGGAAATACCATCAACCCAAAAAGGAAACACGAATTTTCATGTTTCTGGATATGAAAAGTTCGACTACGATTGCCGAAAAGCTTGGACACCATAAGTACTTCGAATTGCTACAAGCCTACTACGAAATCATGTCGGCCCCTATTATCAATACTTGGGGAGAAGTATACCAGTATATAGGTGATGAAGTGGTCATTACCTGGACCGCAGAAAAAGGCCTAATAGACATTAATTGTCTACGTTGTTTCTACCTAATCAAACAAGCGCTTAAGGAAGCAAGTGTTTTTTTTGAAAGTCGGTTTGGGTTGGTGCCTGATTTTAAAGCAGCGCTTCATTCCGGTGAAGTGACTACTGGTGAAATTGGCGCATTGAAAAAAGAAGTGATTTATACGGGTGACGTGCTAAATACCACTGCTCGGGCACAAGGACTTTGTTCACAGTACGAAGCAGACCTGATTATAACCGATGATTTACTACAATCCTTATCAGAAAGAGACTCGTTTTCTTGGTGTCTAATCGGCGATTTACCACTTCGAGGTAAATCGCAGTCTGTTAAGTTATATGAAGCATTGCAGCAATAGTGCGTTTCAGTGGCGAATCAAATATGCTTTATTTAATAACCTGCATACGATCCGTGAGCTGATCGCGATAAGATTGACTAAAAGGTATGGTTTTCCCTCCTTTTAAAATCACCTGACTGTCACCTATATGAATTTTAGAAACACTATTCCCGTTCACCAGGTAATTACGATGTACCCTTATAAATCCAAGAGGAACCAACTGCTCCTCCATCTTCTTGAGGGGCTGCTGTACCAAAAATTCTCCTTGATCCGAAGAAATATTACAATACTTACCATCAACTTTGACCACATGAATATCGCTTGAGTTTAGCTTATAAATAGAATTACCTTTTTTCACATAGAGTTGCTTGTCCCTCAATGCGCCAATATTATTTCCGTTTGAAAATAATCCGGGTGCATTCATAAACTTCTCTAACGCCAATTCTATGGCAAACTGAAGTTCTAACGGGTTATAGGGCTTAATAAGGTAGTTGTAAGGTCCCGTTAACTTGGCTTGCTGAAAAGTCTCCATATCCGCATGTTGGGTAAGAAAGATAATAGGACGTGCAGTATTTAGGTTTTCAGCTATTCGCTGTGCAAAAGTGATACCATCTGGTGTTACCCCCAAGTAAATATCTGACAATACGATATCCGGTTGGGTTGCATAATAGAGTCCTAAGGCTTCCACAAGTGTAGTGGCTTTTCCACAGATTGCATACCCAAACTTGTTCAAAGTCTGGTCCAAAGTTGCTAACTGTTCCACATCATCTTCTATAATGAGTATTGATATCTTTGCCATCTTTCTACCAAATTATATTGTTTCAGTCACCGCAGGGATCCATAGCTTAAATTTAGTTCCTTGTGGGGCATTATTTACAACCTTTATAGTACCATTATGGCGATCCATCATGGTTTTCACCAGTAACGTACCTAAACCCGTTCCTGTATTTCCATGGATGTCCTGTTTCACCTTTTCAGGATTGATATCAAATAGTTTTGCGTGTAGTTCAATTGGAATTCCTTTTCCGGTATCCGCAATTTCTATCATCACACCGTTCTCCTCATCACAAGTTGATATCGTGATACTTCCCTTCTCTGTAAACTTTAATGCATTGTCAATCAAATTGCGAAACACAATTTTCATGGCATTCTGATCTACATGAACCAGAGAATGGGCTTCATAAGATTTAGATATGGTTATCCCTTTCACCAAAGCTACTTCTTCATAATCATAGAGCACTAATTCGATAACTCGTTCTACCTTCATTGGGGTCGGGAAATGTATGATCTGATTGGTCTGTGCTAAAGCCCATTGCAGTGTATTGTTTAGCAAATGATAAGTCTTGTCTACCATCTGTTGGTTGGCCTCGCTAATGGCCATCAGTTCACGTGGCTGAGCTTTGCTCAACGAGTTCTTGAGCTTCTCTTGTCCTTTCTGTAAGGCTACAACCGGAGACTTGAGGTCATGCGCCACCACAGAAAACAGCTTCCCTTTCAATTGGTTAAGCTCCTCTAGTTCCGTTTTTTGCCTGGAAATTAGCTTATTTGAAGAGCGCACTTTTTTATAACTCCAGCTGATAAAACCCACAAAAAAAATCAAGAGTAATGTAACCGCGATAAAGGTATTCAGCTGTAGGCGTTGATTTTCTAATGCTGCCTCCTGAAGCGCTATTTGATCTTCTCTCTGCGCGACTTCAAAACTTGTACGCAAATTGGCCATACGCTTCGTTTGCTCTACATTTTCCAAACTATCCTTGTAAGCCATGTAAGTCTGATGTAAATCGTAGGCTTGGTTATATGCTCCTTGAGCGGCATAAAGCCTCGAAAGTAATAAGGAGGCATCACGGATTTGCTCTTTTAATCCCAGCTCCAAAGCCATCTCCATCCCACGTTTCAATCGCCGGACCGCAATTGCACGCTGCCCCTGTTCCATATTCATTTTTCCAAGGCGAATAAGGTAATCAGCTATACCAAACTTATCTCCTAAAGGAGTTAACATATCAATAGCCTTTTCCAAGCTCTCCTTTGCCTTCTGAGTATATCCGAGTTCCCAATGTACGAGCGATCGATTACCTATCACATACGCCTGCCCTATCATGGATAATATGTTTATAAAGATGGGTTCCGCCTCATTGTAGTAGGCTAATGCACTGTCTTGCTGCCCTAACAGATAATACGAATAGCCGGTATTCAGAAGTGTGACTGCCAATTCTTGACTCATACCTGTCCGTCGTAAAATGGTAATAGCCTTATTTTCGTAGATCAGAGCATTTGCCAAATCATCATTCGTAGAATAAGTAGTTCCTATCTCCAGAAATGCCTCAGCCGCCAACGCATCTCGTTTAGTTTCTATAGCCTTATCGGCGCTCTTCAAGAGAAAGTGTAGTGCTGAGTCCAGTTCCCCAAGCATTCTAAAGGCAGCTCCTTTTAGCTGTAAAGCCTTAATATTATAGAACAAAGAAGTGCTGTTTGTGGTCAATAACTGGTTGGCATAGGTTATGATTTGTTCCGGATCAGAAGAGGAGAGCATCAGCTCCCCGAGTACCTCCACACGGGTGGAGTCCGACAACTCCTTCACCTGAAGTACACTGGATAAGCTATCTACTAATTCCAGGTTTTGCGCATAACCAATACAAAAGAACCAACTAAATAAAACAGCAAACAGCGTGAACTTCATCAGCGGCACCCCATTCTTCCCGGTTGACTAACCCGCAGCTTAGGATCATGCTCTAGAACTCGTTTCCCCTCGCTCACCACAATTTGGTATCTACAATCCACAAAATCTTGTCCTTCCTCAGCTTCCATATTTTGATGTCCAGAAAGGCAAGCCGCAAGTGATCCATTTGGAAATTCACTTGAAGAAGAAATGGCATCACAAGCCACTCCTAAAATTTTAGGCTCCGGACCAGTCGACGCAGCGTCATTATTATTCACCGTAAAATCCCTGTTTAATAACCATACTATAGTATCATTGGGACACATGTTAGTCACCAAGTTAGGGACGTAAGGCCCTCCTTCGTAATTAGAAAGGGTTAGGCGTGTTGGTTCGATACGAACCCAGATATTAACTGTTCTCATTATGAATTGATTTGGTTTTTGATAATGATTGGCAATTTATTCTCGTTTCCGTTCGAATGAAAGTGTCTAACCTATAATCCCATTATTATAGCTCCTAAAAATGAATTGAATTTCTCGCCTGCATCACATCCCTTAAATAATCACAGAAACGAGTGAATGACCTAAACCTTAGTTACGTCTGGTCATCAAGATACTACGCCCTTCCCTTTAGGCTTACAGAGATGGGAAAGATATGGATAGATCAAGACTCTGAGGTAATACGAAGCTGAGACTCACTCCAAATTTATAAGTGAACACCTACTTTGGCTTAAACTGTCAAACCATTGGCGTAAGCAGTCAAGAACCACTTCATCCAAACCTTCACTTTTACACCTGTATTCGCACACAAAAATTCACTGCGGTCATCGCGGATATTATTCAATGACGCAAGACAAATATGGGTTTACAAACTTTAGAAACATGAATCACCACACAAGCATATTAATACTCATCAGTTTTCTAATCGTCAATTGGCTTCTTCTCTCTTCCTTTCAGGAATATGAAGAGGGTATTAAAACGACGTCAATCATTTCTACATCGTCAGAGCAGCTCAAAAAAGAGGTGTTTGAAATTTTGGATAACAAATGCAATGTATGTCACCGGAAGAAAAACCCATTTATGGTTTTTAACCCGAAAAACATGGTCAAGCGCGCTCCGAAAATCTATCGAATGGTCTTCATAGAACAGCGAATGCCTAAGGGCGATGAGATCAAGCTGACGCATGAAGAATACACCAAACTCGAAAAATGGCTTTTCACCCAAAACATATTTTAATCATGGAAATTTCTCTTAAGTCTTTTACTCTTTTTGGAGCCATACTCCTGACAGGACTTTCGGCCGGGTTGTTTTATGCATGGTCCGTTTCGGTCATCCCAGGAACACAGCGACTGTCAGACACTACCTACCTGGAAACCATGCAGTCCATAAATCGCGCTATTCTTAACCCTGCTTTTTTCACGGTGTTTTTCGGTTGTACGTGCTTGCTAGGTGCCTCAGTCATCTTCCAGTTTTCAGATCAAAAGCTCTCTTTCTGGTTCGTATTAGGCGCTTTCACCGCCTATCTCTTAGGCACCATCGGCGTAACGGGGCTTGGGAATGTACCACTCAACAACGAACTGGACGCCTTGAACCTCTCGAGGATGGGACAAGAAAAACTAGCCGAGTTCCGAGCTTACTATGAGTCCAACTGGAACCGACTACATACCATAAGAACAACTTTTGCGGTATGCTCCTTTGTTCTGGCGGTCTTGTCCATTTTCACTATGACCAAGTCGTAAGGCCAACAACCGACAAAATCATTTCAAACAGCAATTTTTCATCTATTTCAAAATCATATATTATGCAACACAACATTTTAGTCATCGGAGGAACTGGTAAGACTGGTCGCCGAGTAGTAGACGGACTTACGCAATTAGGACATCAAGTGAGTATCGGTTCTCGAAAAAGCTCTCCCAACTTCGATTGGGATGATCCCATGACGTATGCTCCTGCTTTAAAAGGAATGGACCGCGCCTATATCGTCTATTATCCCGACTTAGCAGTGCCAGGAGCGAAAGACGCTATCCAGAAACTCACTGAAGTAGCACTGAAAGAAGGGCTTGAGAAAGTCGTTTTACTTTCCGGCAAAGGAGAAAAAGAAGCACAAGCCTGTGAAGAGATTGTGGCAAACTCTGGTTTGAACTATACGCTCGTGCGCGCCTCTTGGTTTAATCAAAACTTCAGTGAAGGAGCCTTTCTCGATTTTATCCTAGCCGGTCAGGTAGCGCTTCCAATGCCGGAGGCAGAGATTCCTTTTGTAGATGCTAACGACATAGCAGATGTAGTGACTAAAGTACTGGTGGATGATTCCTATAATGGCCAAACGATCACCGTGACGGGACCTCTAAAAATAACGTTTCAAGAGGCCGTTAACACGATGGCTGAAGCTATTGGAAAACCACTTCAGTACATTCCCATTACCATTGAAGAGTTTGCTAATGGTATGAAAGCAGCCGGACTTCCTGACTCGTACATTTGGCTCTTCAGCTACCTCTTTGAAGAAGTACTAGGCAATCCTGCTAACCAAGACATATCCCATGACATCGAAAAAGTGCTGGGAAGAGAGGCCACGGATTTTACAGAATATGCCAAGAAAACTGCTGCATCAGGTGTTTGGAATCAGTCAGCACCAGTAACCCTATAAACTATCTGACCCTATAAGGCTTTACAAGTTTTGTAGGGTCACTACCTGCTCAATCGACATATAGAACTGGTGTATCACTTGCAATCTTCCAATTGCCACTTAAGCCTTGTACTAGAACAAAGAATATGTGCATGTTTGGCTTTTCTTTATGAACAAGGTCTGCTTGAATCATAGCGGTGTGTTTGAAAACTGAGCTATTTAAGATCTTCAGCGTATACGGGTCTCCTCCAATTTTTCCCTCCTCTATCATTTTCAGGTAAGCCGTCTTGGGTAATATGAGCGTCTTGTCAGCTCCTTTAAACTGATTGGCGATGACGCGAAAGTCATCATGCAATAAACTATCCAATACATCAATATCTCTTTCGGCAATAGCCTCAACAAATGACTCGATTACCATTTTCGTTTCTTGTTCCATTGATTTTTGTTTTCTTGACTTGCTTTGTGCGGCCCCTAGTCCTAGCAGAAGCACCAATATCGTCGCTCGAATTTTCATTTTTTTCTTTTGAGCCAAAGGAATACAAGGAAACGCTTCGATCAATTGACGATCGTCACAAAAGGAATTATTGCGTTCTTTTTCTAATTCTGCTCAAAGTTTCACGGGCTACGCCAAGAAAGGAAGCTAGGTACTGAAGAGGGACACGCTGAACCAGAATCGGGTAGTGAACTAATATGTGCTTATACCTATCTTCTGGGTTGAAGTCGGTGAAGAGTGAAGCATATTTCTTCTCAGAAATCAACATTAACTCTAGTAACTTTATCCCTAAGCTTTGAAAAGAAGGTATCTGTTGGTAGAGTGCGAACATCTTCTCTTTGTTGATATAGAGTATCTCCGCATCCTCCAAGGCGCAAATATTTACGCTGGATGGAGTACCATGTGTCAGACTTTCAATATCACGGATAAAGTCATTTTCAAAATAGAATGCAGTATGTATCTCATGACCGCCCTTAAGGTGAAAAGTTCGAAACGCACCTTTTTCCACGAAAAAAACACCTTTACACACTTGACCTGAGGATAGGATATGATCATTCTTATGACAAGTTACAGGTGTAACGATGGAGACTAGTGCCTGCCAATGCGCTTCCTGCACCGGATCCAGGCTACTTAGTTGATTCTTTAAGGACTCGAACACTTGATTGATTTCTGAAAACTTGAAATGATGTTGGAAGTTATATAAAGTCCAATTAAGTGCTGATATAAAACTAGCGATTTGCTCTTCAAACCAAGTCCCTTGAGTAATGATCTTACACCATTTATAAAATAATAAGGTCAATTTCGATGAGGAGCCTAGGAATGGTTTTGAAAAAATTTCGGTACCGAACAAAGTCGGCACCGATTTTTTGATTGGCACAACAAAAAGACGTTTACCATTTAGTAGTTCATGATATATCTTTATTTTTTATAAGATCTACATATACTCGACTAAACTTTTAGACTAAAGCAATATTCTTACTATTTGTTGATTTACAAAAACTTACAAGAATCACACACCGTCAACTCAGCGTTAACAATTTGTTTTTCGGACTTTGTTTTCAAAAATCCAAAGAGATGTTAGCTTTGAAGCTTTAATCAGTAGGACTTTACATAACCATATTTTTGAACGAATTAATCGAGAACTACCCATGTCTATTTTTGATAATCACAATACCGTCTTCGGAACTCAAATCACTTTGTTGGTTTTTTGCTTCATCATATTTGAGTTCGGGATGCTGTGCTACGCATTTTTCAATTGGCTACAGCGACGAAATGATGATGTCAGAAAACGGTATATGATACTTACTTCATTACTTATTTGTTCTAATACGCTGAGCGGACTTTTTCCTGACAAGTCAATTTCATTACCCATTTGGTTTCAATATGCCTGGGCCAATGCAGTAGGCTTCATTTTGGCATGGTACTTTGCCATGTACGTACAGCACGTATATCAAATTTCAGATCTAAAGTGGTATGCTACAAAAGGAGCTCTATACTTCGTTCTTTCACCTTTTATCATCATATACGGCTCTATGGTTTTCATTTTCAAAGAGCAATACCTAGCCAATCGGCTTATGGTGATCATACCAGGTGTTTATTGCGCGATCTACCTTGTTATGGGCGTGTTTGTGCATAAAAAATACCTGAACGGTATCCGTATGGACGGGGCAAAATTAGATTGGCTGGACTTAGGTGCCGTTTACCTTGGTGTAATGGGATGGTTTTTGTTTGCAGTGTTTATCTTCTTTGGTGATAACCAAGTCTTGCAAGGTAGTGCTATCAATATAGGATTTTGCTTTATTAGCTTCTCCTATATCAGGGGGTCGGTGATCAATGCCCTTCAGGAATACACAGATTATCAACACTTAAAGCTGAAAAAAGAAGATACCGAAACGCTGAAAAAAGAAGTAATGAAAAGTAGGCTTCAGCTCAGCAAGTTATCGCTGCAACTAGCTCAAAACTCCACCGTAACCGCTAAGCTTTTGAGTAAAGTAGAGGGCTTCACTAATGAGCAAAAAAAGGAACTACAACCGATACTCATCTCCTTAGCAGCACAAGACAAGGAAATTTATTGGAAAACAGTTTTTGCTAATCTTGATGCCAATGCCAAGGGATTTCTTGCTGCTATTGAAGCCAAGTACCCAAATTTAACCGACTCCGAAACAAGACTATTATTTCTGATCCGTCAAAAAATGGATCACGCAGATATTTCGTTTCTACTGGACATCAAGAAATCCAGTTTACGAACTATCAAATCTAGGCTAAAAAAGAAAATGGGCTTGGAAGCAAATGATGACTTCGTAAAGTACATAGAACAGATATAGGTTCATTACCTTAACAAAAGAAATATGTTAGAAGTATCTTTTACACATCTGTTTGAGGTTGTAAGTCCATGCGCTTTTCACAGATAGCATGTAGCTTTGTATTTTATTTATTAAGAAAATGGAAAACGATCCCTCGCTTAACGGAAGATACTTAGGTTCTATATCTACTGACTTTGTGAAAGTTGCCGATCAACTCAAAGAAGCATCTTATATGATCAGACGAAAAGGTTTCTCTGACTATCCTATTTTCACTATCTGTAAGGAACAGCAACCCATAGGACAACTTCTGATTGAGAAAGGAGTAAACGAGACCTCATGGCACTATTTTGCAACCTTTCTCGACGAGTTCGTTCAGAGAAATATTATGGAAGAGCCGGAGAGTTTCCAAAAAGCGTACAAAAACCCAGATGAGTTTTGCTGTCTATTCGTGATTGATAGAGAGTTCACCAACTTTGTTTTCCTACCCTACCCTGAAGACAGTGTTTAATTTTTAAGGGATAATTCCCTAATTGTATCCGACATTCGTTGCATTATTTCTTCCTTTCTACGAGACTCTAATCCACTTTATCGAAGGAAAAAACAATTATAAATCCATAATTGTACCTTTATAGAAATCCTTCTTACAATTGGAGGATTTATCAATCAGTGATATAGAAAACTTGTACAACATGGAAAGACGACGACGTGAAAAAAAGGACCTAAGCAACGCTCCGGCGGTGTTATATGTCGACGACGAGGAAACGAATCTAAAGTTGTTCAAAAGAGGTTTCCGAAGAGATTTTAATATAATTATAACGACTAGTGGTCAAGAGGCTCTTGAGATTATCCGAAGTAGCAACAATGTCAAATTACTGATAACAGACCAGACTATGCCAGAAATGAAAGGCACCGAGCTGATCGAATGTGTTACTTCTGAGTTTCCAGAACTTGCCAAAATAATTCTAACAGGATTTGCTGATAACCCTGAAGTAATCGAAGCTATTGACAAATTTGACGTTTATGAGTGCATCAATAAGCCATACGACAAAGATTCATTGATGAAGATACTCATCAATATCGTTGGTCAAGTTTGAGATGTGACCATTTGAAATATGCCTTTCAAATGGTCAATAGAGTCCACGAATATCGAGCAACTTATTATCCGTAGAGCAATATGAATTCTTTCATACATCATGCCTAACTACCCTACTCCAGTCTTTCATTTCGTGTTATCTTAAGCCCCATATACAACGCCAGAGAACACATAATACTTCCTTTCATGTGTAGTACTGGTTTATCTCGAATAACAATATAAAACTTATCCGTCCTTAGTTAGTACGCTTAGGATCCTACGTTCATTTCATATCTCGTAATATTCCGTGAAATACAGAGAAATATTTAGGGTTGGGACAATTAGAAGAAAAACTCCTAACATCTTTGCATTTCCTTAAAAGAACAAGGCTTGAAGTTTTCAATTATTATTCCTTATTACAAACGATTAGACTTTCTTAAGGTCGTCTTAGCAGGGTTAAACCGTCAGAGCTATAAAAGCTTCGAAGTGATAATGGCTGAGGATGACCGTAAAGGATTGCTTTCTGATTATTTAAGTACCCATCAAAGCCACTACAGCTTTCCTATACAACACGTGATGCAAGAGGAGGACAATGGATTTCAAAAAAACAAAATCATGAATGATGCACTCCGCAAGGCCAATGGAGAATGGATTGTGTTTTTGGACGGTGATTGCATTCCGCATCGCCATATGATGAAATCTTTTAATAAGCGGGTAAAAGCCAACAATTTGTACTATGGCCGAAGAGTTATGTTATCGGATCGATTCAGCAAAGCACTAATTAAAACACTCTCATTGAAGCGGTTAAACTTGCTAAACCTACTCTTTTCCGACTCAAAAAAAATAGACCAGGGGCTTTACCTTCCCTTTAGCGCGCAGTTCTTTACCAAAGACAAGAACATTTGTGGATACTGCTGGAGCGTGCAAAAAAAACACCTTTTCGAGGTTAATGGATTCGATGAAAACTACAGAACAGCGGGGTACGGTGAAGATGTAGACATTGAGTGGAGGCTGCATCAAATTGGACTTCGGACAAAATCGCTAAAACACTTGGCTATCGTTTACCACCTACATCATGACTTTGTTTACTCCAAAAAAGACGACTATAGCGAAGGACACGCATATATGTTAGAACAACAAAGCAAGCACCAGATTGTAGCCAAGAATGGCCTGAAAAAGATATAACCGAGGTTTTTAAAACACTTAACAAATAGAAAAATTGATAAATATAAAGCTCTTTTTCTATTTCGTAGCAATTTCTATTGAAAAATGTAGTAATCTTGCAGCCGGTTTTTTTTCGTCTATGTCGATAGTTAGCTGGCTCATAAATATTGCGTTGGTGGAGCCCAAATTATTTATATAGATGCCAGGTTAATAAAGTATACAAATAGCGATGAATTCATTTGAAGAGACGGGATTAAGAGTAGAAGTTCTTGAGGCAATCACTGAAATGGGCTTTGAAAAGCCTACGCCCATACAAGCTAAAGCCATTCCACAATTACTAGAGTCTAATCGAGATTTAATAGCCTCAGCACAAACAGGTACTGGAAAAACGGCTGCTTTCGGTCTTCCTACTGTAAACGATATAGACACAGAAGATAATAATACACAGACGCTTATTCTGTGTCCTACAAGGGAACTTTGTCTTCAAATAGCGAATGACTTATCCAATTTCTCAAGTAAAATAAAAGGGTTGCGCGTTGTGGCCGTATATGGTGGAGCAAACATTGATCCACAAATCAAAGCGCTCAATCGTGGAGCACACATCGTCGTAGGGACTCCAGGACGAGCCAAAGACTTAATCAAAAGAAAAAGACTAAAGCTAGGAGATGTCTCAAGAGTAATTCTTGACGAAGCAGATGAGATGCTAACTATGGGATTTAAGGATGACTTAGATGCCATTTTAGGAGAAACTCCGACATTCAAACAAACACTACTTTTTTCGGCTACAATGTCGAGAGAAATCCGTGAGATCACCAAAAAATACATGGATGATCCTATGGAACTTGCTGCTGCGAAAGTGAACGAGGGAACTAAGAACGTTCAACACGTTTATTATGTAGTGAATGCGAGAAACAGATATGAGCTCTTAAAAAGAATTGCGGATATCAATCCTCATATCTATGGTATCGTCTTCTGTCGTACCAGAATGGAGACAAAAGATATCGCTAATAAACTCATGCAAGACGGCTATAATGCCGACGCGCTTCATGGTGACCTTTCTCAAGCGCAGCGAGATGAAGTTATGTCTAAATTTCGCTCTCGTCAGTTACAGATATTAGTAGCTACAGATGTAGCAGCTAGAGGACTTGACGTAAACGAACTTACACATGTCATCAATTACAACCTTCCTGATGAAATTGAAGTTTATACGCACCGTAGTGGGCGTACTGGAAGAGCCGGTAATAAAGGAACTTCCATAGCCATCGTTCATACTCGCGAGCGAGGTAAGATAAGAGACATCGAGCGTAGAACAGGAGTCGAGTTTATTCGAGAGATGGCTCCAAGCGGGAAAGATATTTGCACGAAGCAACTTTATGCGCTAATCGATAAAATTGAAAAGGTAGAGGTAGACGAACAACAAATCGAACCTTTTCTTCCAGAAATCTACCGAAAGCTAGAATGGTTGAGTCGCGAAGAGCTTATTAAGCACTTTGTGTCCGCTGAATTCAATAGATTCTTAGGATACTATAAAGATGCCGAAGACATTAATGTTAGCGATAAAGATCGTGGTAGAAGAAACGATGGCGACGACAGACGCGGGGATCGAAAAAACCGACGTAATTCCAATTTTTCCAGGCTTTTTGTAAACGCCGGATCAGAAAATGGTCTTAACCCAGCACGACTAATAGGTCTTGTGAACGAGGCACTAGACTCTAGTGATGCCGCAATTGGTAAAATTGATATCTTAAGTAAGTTTTCGTTTTTCGAAATTGAGAAATCACGTGAGCAAGACATCATAGATTCATTAAACGGAGAACCATTTGAAGGCATTGACCTATCCGTAGAAATATCTAAGGATAAGCCTAAAAAAGGAGGTTTCAATAATAGACGAGGCGGTGGAAGCTATGGCGGAGGTCGTCGTAGTGGTGGTGACAGAAAAAGATGGAGAAATTAATCTAACTCCATTTCAATGTGAATACTTTAAGATCCGGAATGGTGAGTTATAGCTCCACTATTCCGGATTTTTTTTGCTTCTTTTCACTCAACTTCAGCCGCATCAATACGCAATTTCTCGAAACACGCGTTTCATTATGTACTAATAGGAATTTCATCTTTTTCATCTCAGCTTCTCACTTATTAAAGCAACTCAAAGTTGGACTTTAATAATACCCTAGTTTGTCACGCAACTTATTTTTTTACCAAAAAAACACCGATACAAACAGACACTTTCATCAGTTAACAAAACCTTATCCGTAATAAACACGTTAAAAAATGATTTTTTTGTTGACACATGAAGCATTGTTCCTTAGTTTCGATGCTGATAACCAACTTAAAACTTATTGATGATGAAAAGTAAATTGCAGTTAGTGTCTCTAATTGGGGCACTGCTAATGCTGAACTTCAACCCAGCATTTTCGACATTAAATGATGCCATTCGGCTCAACAACACTTCTAACGAGATAACGTTTTCGGCGGAAGATTTTCTTGAAAACAGTAACAGCCAACAAATTAACATCAATGAAACACTACAAAGACCAGACACCTGTAGAGAATGCGACCTAAAACCTGCATTCCAAATCGCACAAAGCGGAAACAACAGCTGTCAATATATTCTCAAAGGATATAACAAAGCTCCACCCTGCCCTTCGCAGCAATACACCTTTACTATTTTAGATGCTTCTAATAATATCATTGCCATATTAAATGGACCGGGACACTTGTTCGTATTCCCCACATCAGGGGTTTACACCATATGTCTAACGATCAGCGTTACAGACGCAGACGGAAACATTATTTGTGCTGAAAAATATTGCGAGAAAGTAACTATAGAAGATTGCGGATGTGAGGAATGTGACATCAAGCCAAACATCAAATTTGCACAAGGACAAAAAGAATGTGAGTACATAATCAAAGGAGAAAACCTAGGAACCAACTGTCCTTCGCAGCAATATCAGTTTGATATTTACGATGCTGGTGGTTCACTAGTCACATCTCTTATTGGTCCAAGCCATTCATTTATATTCCCTGGTAGCGGTACTTACAAAATATGCTTGACTATTTTCGTAACAGGCCCGAATGGTCAAGTCATTTGTCGAGAAAGAGTATGTAAAGAAATAGAAGTAGACTGTGGATGTGATGAGTGTGACATCAAACCAGACTTCAAATTCAAAAAAGGTGAAGAGGAATGTGAGTACATCCTCAAAGGCACCAACCTTGGTACAGACTGTCCTTCTCAACAATACCTATTCCAAATTTATGATGCTGGTGGAACACTGATTGGAACTTACTCTGGACCAGGGGCTCACTCTTTCGTATTCCCGGGTAGCGGCACCTATAAAATATGTCTGACCATTTTCGTAACAGGCCCGAATGGTCAAGTCATTTGTCGAGAAAGAGTATGTAAAGAAATAGAAGTAGACTGTGGATGTGATGAGTGTGACATCAAACCAGACTTCAAATTCAAAAAAGGTGAAGAGGAATGTGAATACATTTTCAAAGGCACAAACCTGGGTACAGACTGTCCTTCTCAGCAATACCTATTCCAAATTTATGATGGAGGTGGAGCGTTAATCGGAACATATTCAGGACCTGGTGCTCACTCTTTCGTATTCCCGGGTAGCGGTACTTACAAAATATGCCTGACCATCTTCGTAACGGATGCTGACGGAGAAGTCATTTGTCGAGAAAGAGTCTGTAAAGAAATAGAAGTAGACTGTGGCTGTGACGAGTGTGACATCAAGCCAATATTTAGGTTTGGCAAAGGACAAGAGGAATGCGAGTATATATTCAAAGGCACAAATCTTGGTACCGACTGCCCTTCGCAGCAATACCTATTCGAAATTTATGATGCTGGTGGCACGCTAATTAATACGCTAACCGGACCTGGTGTTCATTCAGTGATATTCCCAGGTAGCGGTGTTTACAAAGTATGCCTGACCATCTTCGTAACAGATGCAACCGGAGCAGTAATCTGTAAAGAACAATACTGCGAGGAAATCGAAGTAGACTGCGGTTGTGATGAGTGTGACATCAAACCAAGCTTCCAGATACAAAAAGGAGAAGAAGAGTGCGAGTACATTTTCAAAGGTGAAAACCTTGGTACCGACTGCCCTTCGCAGCAATACCTATTCGAAATATACGACGCTGGCGGCACACTAATCGGAACATACGCAGGGCCAGGAGGACACTCTTTTGTATTCCCAGGTAGCGGTACTTACAAAATATGCCTGACCATCTTCATAACAGATGCTAATGGAGAAGTCATATGTCGCGAAAGAGTCTGTAAAGAAATAGAAGTAGACTGTGGCTGTGACGAATGTGACATCAAGCCAAGCTTTAAGTACCAAATGGGACAAGAAGAATGTGAGTATATCTTCAAAGGTGAAAACCTCGGCACCAATTGTCCTTCTCAGCAATACGTATTTAACATATACGATGCTGGTGGAACACTAATCGGAACTTATTCGGGACCTGGAGCTCACTCCATTATTTTCCCGGGAAGTGGGGTCTATAAAGTTTGCTTAACAATCTTCGTAACAGACGCTACCGGCAACCTAATCTGTCGTAGAGCACATTGTGAGGAAATCGAAGTAGACTGC
>CAYMST010000081.1:0-16620 GCA_964393115.1 uncultured Roseivirgaceae bacterium
AGCCAAGCAAATGTTGGTGGTGCAGCTTCAGCACCTATAGTAGCTTCGGCATTTCATCCTTCCCTCGCCCCTGTTGGCGTTCTCTTAGCGGTGTTAGGATATGCCATAGGCACCGTCGGCGCGTATACCTGTGGATTGTTAATGAAAATGATCGGATTTATTTAAAGAAGAGCTAAAAGCTCTCGGTATTCGAAGTTGTCTTTCTGAAATAAGCATTTTACTTCGTGATCACCATCTGATGGATCGATTAAAGTAAAACGATCTAAACTTTTGATATCTGTTAAATGGAAACTAGTGTATTCTAAGTGATTATCTTGCTTTGAAACAATCAAACTTATTTCTAAAGATTCTTGTAGGATATAACCAAACTCATAAGAGTATTGCTCAATATTCTTTTTATAATCTTCCTTGGATACGATCTTACAATCGTCACCAAAAATCGACTTGATATCGGCGATCTTCTGATCTCTCAAAGTCTTATATTCTTCAGCCGTCATTACCTTTATATCTTCAAGAAAAACTCCTTGTCGCAGCGCCTCATGTTCGATGTCTACAATATGCTCATCGTAAGTCGGCAATTCGAATAATAGTTTTCTGAGATGAAGATCATTAGGAAATTCAATCCCATTACATGGAGTTGAGGCCTCTTCATTAATATCATCAGATCCAGCGTAGGAAGAGGTGGTAGAAAAAATTATTACTAATAGTAAAGCTTTAAATAGTCTCATTATGCCTTGCGTTTAAATACATAATGAAATTATGAAAATGAAAGCAAGAATTTCAAACCGATCGACAAATGAATATCAATCGTAGATAATTGACATAAAGCAGCCTATTTCCTTCGGAAATCATTTTTTCGCTCACCGAATAAGATATCAATTTCATCGTAAGTCGCGATAAATGTTTGTACCCTAGTTCGTCCAAAACGAGTAATTGTCCAAGCCAAAGCAAGTGTTTCTTCACCGCAGTAAACAGTGTTATAATCTCCAAAAAAAACATCTGAATTAGGTGTAAAAGGATAGCGATTAAGTTGTAATTCTTCAAAAGCCTCTCCTTCATCTTCGGAGCGAGCCATAACAATATTGATTCCCTGATTTTCCGAATCCTGACTTGAATAATATACAAAGTAAAGATATCCTGTATTATTATCAACGCTCATCCAAGTAAAAAACTGATCCGTGTTAGTCCGATCTTGATTAATAGTAACAGGCTTGGACCATGTTAAACCTTTATCATAAGATTTAGACAACCAAACATCGCTACCAAAACGCTTTCTCTTTTTATCCGCCCAGTTGATATAAAATATACCATTCCCATTATGATAGTCCCAAGCAGTCTTTAGCACAGGCATACCATTAGCTCTGCCGAAACCTGCAATATCAAGTTCCCATCCAGCGTAGAGTTTGGTAACCTTTATATCATTGGAATACCATGAGCCCCCTTCTCTTTTCTGCAAATCGAAATAGACTCCACCGTTACCTGCCCAGACAATACCCAAGTCTCCTTTTTTAGTTATCGCCGCGACTGCCCCCTCAACCGTTTCATCTCCGTCTAAACAATTACCCGAAATCTCATTGACTCGTGTTGGAGTGTCCCAAGACTTCCCTGCATCATGAGATCTGCTTAGAAGAATATTAGATTGACACCTCTTACTAGAGTCGCCATAGGTATCAAATTCCGTCCAGCTAACAACCAAATCATTGGTCAAGGGATCAATTATTGCCCACTCTTTGTCTTGATCATGCGGGTGATTGAGTCCAACATAGGTACCATCATTCCATGTTTTGCCACCATCCTCGGATTTTTGACAGACTATTCTATCTAAAATCTCCTCACTCTTCCAATTAGTCCCTTTGGGATCTGATAGATGAAAAAAGTAAAATATACCACTAGAGTCGCAAATAACTACCGGATCACCATATACACCATATGTACTCGTTACGCGTTGTACGTTCCAGTTTCTCCCTTTATCATGAGTCCAATAAATCCTATCAAGGATTGTTCCCACAACAATGTTATCCTCATCTTTTGGATTTATACATATTGATGGTTCACAAGGTGAAAAACCTCGGGATAGAGAGTCTGGAAATGGTAGCGTACTTATAAACCTATACGGTTGTGCACTGCATTCGAGGTAAATAAAAGATATACTTATAAAAACGAAAATCGTTCTTAAATTCATTTCTCTACGATAACGAAGATCTCTTCGTCAGGCTTTTTCATTAAGTAATTTTCACGTGCAAAGCCTTCTAATAGGTCATCATTTGAAAACAAAGACTCTCGTTCCGCAGAGACTTCAATAATTTTCTTTTCGTAGAAAGCCTTCCTCTTGCGGAGTTCGTTTCTTTTTTCTTTCAACTGAAACTGAGATATTATATCATTGATATCAAAAAACAACATCCAAACCATCATAATCCCTGCAACTACGATGTAAAACCGATATTTAGAGCTAAACAAATTCTTAATCATCACTTCAGATAAAGGTACTATAATAGCAGCTAACAAAGAAAAATAGTTCGTTGAGTAAAGGTTTTATACCATCGAGGGTCTATTAGATCGAATAGTTTATGTAAGCGCTCCTATTCAAGACAAAAAACACGGGTTAACAGCGCCAGAACAAGGTTTTATACAAAAAAAACAGTAACAAGCAGCGTGTTGCACTGCAGTGTAAACGGTATTAGACAAAAAAGGGCCGAAGTCCTTATAGACTTCGGCCCTAAATAGTTTCGAAAATTACTTCGTTGGAAAACCAGCGATTTCGCCGAGTTCCTCCTCAATTCGCAATAACTGATTATACTTAGCCATTCTGTCAGAACGTGACAAAGAACCAGTTTTGATTTGCCCAGCGTTAGTAGCCACAGCAATATCAGCAATAGTATTATCTTCAGTCTCACCAGATCTATGAGAAACAACCGCAGTCCAGCCAGCTTTATGCGCCATCTCAATTGCTGCTAATGTCTCAGATAGCGTTCCAATTTGATTTACTTTGATCAAAATGGAATTAGCCGCTTTTTCTTTGATCCCTTTTTCTAAGAACTGAACGTTAGTAACTAATAAATCATCACCGACAAGTTGACATTTGTCACCAATTTTCTCAGTAAGTAGCTTCCATCCTTCCCAATCGTTTTCTTGACAACCATCTTCAATAGAATCGATCGGATACTTCCCAATGAGTTCAGCCAAGTAGTCAACCTGCTCTTCTTTGGTCCTTACCTTACCTTTATCTCCTTCGAACTTCGTATAGTCATACTTACCATCTACATAAAACTCACTTGAAGCACAATCCAAAGCTAAAGTGATATCTTCTCCTGCCTTGTAACCTGCTCCTTCGATAGCCTTAAGTACACTATCAAGCGCTTCTTCTGTTCCACCTGAGAAGTTTGGTGCAAAACCACCTTCATCTCCTACCGCAGTGCTTAAACCCTTTTCCTTAAGGATTTTCTTAAGTTGATGAAAAGTTTCCGCTCCCATTCTCAATGCCTCAGAGAAGCTAGATGCCCCAACTGGTCTGATCATAAATTCTTGGAATGCGATTGGTGCGTCAGAATGACTTCCTCCATTGATGATATTCATCATCGGTACTGGAAGTGTATGAGCATTTACACCACCGATATATTGATACAAAGGCAAGCCTAATTCATTGGCACCAGCATGCGCAAGTGCAAGTGAAACACCCAATATTGCGTTGGCACCTAACTTACCTTTGTTATTTGTTCCGTCCAAATCTATCATAAGCTTATCAATCAACTTTTGATCAAAAACTGATAGACCAATAATTTCAGGAGCGATAACGTCGTTTACATTTTCAACAGCCTTAGTAACACCCTTACCAAGATACTTGCTCTTATCTCCATCTCTGAGTTCAACTGCCTCGTTTTCGCCAGTTGAAGCACCCGAAGGTACTGCAGCACGTCCCAAAGTTCCTGTTTCGGTAACGATATCTACCTCAACCGTTGGGTTCCCTCTAGAATCAAGTATTTGACGCGCAAATACGCTCTCAATTAGGCTCATAATTATCTATTATTTAGTTTTTATTAACTCTATAAAGTCATCAAAGAGATACCTGGAGTCATGAGGACCAGGTGATGACTCAGGATGATATTGAACAGAATATACCGGCTTTCCTATCAGTCGAATTCCCTCAACGGTATCATCATTAAGATTGATGTGTGTAAGTTCAACTGCTTTAGCATTCTCCACATCAGATTTAGAAACAGCAAAACCATGATTTTGACTAGTGATTTCACTTTTACCGTTTACAATATTCTTTACTGGATGATTCAGCCCTCTATGTCCATGGTGCATTTTGAATGTCGAAATCCCCAAGGCCCTTGAAATAACCTGATGACCTAAACAGATCCCAAAAAGAGGCTTTCCCGAATCCAAGATCGCCTTAACCGTTTCAACAGCATAATCCATGGCTGCAGGATCACCCGGTCCATTCGAAATAAAATAAGCGTCAGCTCCCCAATCAGATATGGTTTGAAAATCTGTTTTAGCAGGAAAAACCTTACAAAAACAATCTCTTTCTGCGAAGTTTTTTAAAATTGACTTTTTAATTCCTAAATCCAAAACAGCGACCTTATAAGAACTCGTCTCAGCACCAAAAAGATAGGCTTCAGCCGTACTTACTCGCGTAGCGAGCTCAAGTGACTCCATTGACGGAACTTCACCTAATTTCGTTTTTAGAACATCTAAATCAAATTCAGTAGAAGAGATCAAACAGTTCATAGCTCCTTTACTTCGAATATGCCTTACCAATTTACGTGTATCAACATCTGAGATACCCACAGTAGTATGCCTATTCAAGTACCCGTCCAAACTGTCATCAGCCGTTGAACGACTAGTAAGTTGTGAGTAAGCATTAACAATTAACCCATTTATTTTAGGGTCCTCTGATTCTTCTTCATCACCCTTCACACCATAGTTACCTATATGAGAGGTTGTATTTATAACTATTTGACCATAATAGGACGGATCGGTATAAACTTCCTGATAACCCGTCATACCTGTATTAAAACATATTTCACCCCCAGCAATACCACGGTATCCGATAGCCTTTCCTTCAACTACCGTACCATCCTCTAACAGCAAAATAGCCTTATCTCGTTCTGTGTACTTTAGATTCATATGAAATATTGATCCGCAAAATTATAAATAATGATCTAATTAAATTCAGCTGAGTATCAGATCTCCAGACAAAAAAAAAGGATTGATAATTATCAATCCTTTTTACATTTAATATTCTAATATATTTAGTCTTCTTTCGACTCTTCCGCGCTATCTGCAACATCAGTTTCCACAGCAGCAGCTTCTGATGACTCCTCAACAGCAGACGCATCTGTAGCCTTTTTACCACTACCTCGTCTACTTCTTCTTGTTTTAGCCTTAGCAGGAGTTGTGTCCTTAAGCATTAGTTCATTATAATCAACCAACTCCATAACGCACATCTCGGCATTATCACCTAGTCTATAACCAGTCTTAATAATTCTTGTATATCCACCGGGACGATTTTCAATCTTGCCCGATACATTATTAAAAAGTTCCTTAACCGAGTCTTTATTTTGTAAATATGAAAACACCATTCTTCTAGAGTGTGTCGTATCTACTTTAGACTTTGTCAAAATTGGCTCGACAAATTTTCTTAAAGCTTTTGCTTTAGCAACTGTCGTTGTAATTCTTTTTTCAATAATCAACGAAGATGCCATATTTGAAAGCATCGCATTTCTATGCGGTGCCATTCTTCCCAAATGATTGATTCTTTTACCGTGTCTCATCGTTATCTCAATCTTCCTCCAACTTATATTTCCCCAGATCCATACCGAATGTAAGACCTTTCTCTGCAACCAACTGCTCTAACTCCGCTAGAGATTTCTTACCAAAATTTCGGAATTTCATCATATCCGATATTTCTAGCCTCACAAGGTCCCCTAACGTCTTCACGTCCGCAGCTTTTAAACAATTATATGCACGCACTGACAGGTCTAAATCGTTTAACGAAGTCTTCAACAACTTCCGCATATGAAGCATTTCCTCATCAACTTGTTCAGGCTCTCCGGCTTCCTGAGACTCTAGGATCATAGTTTGATCAGAGAATAACATAAAATGTTTAATCAGGATATTCGCTGCCCCCTTAAGAGCATTCTCCGGATGTATAGATCCGTCAGTCTCGATATCTAAAAAAAGCTGCTCATAATCAGTCTTCTGTTCGACCCTAGTATTCTCAACACTATACTTCACATTTTTAATCGGTGTGAAGATTGAGTCTATAGAAATGTATCCGTAAGCCTGATCAGCTTTTTTGTTCTCATCCGATCCTACGTAACCGCGTCCCTTCTCAACACTTAGTTCTATCTCGAACTGAACTCCTTCGTCTAAGTTACATATCACTAACTCAGGGTTCAATATTTCAAAAGCACTTGTTGAATTAGCTATATCCCCTGCCGTAAAAGTTTTTTTTCCTGAAATAGAAACATTAATCTTACTATCCACTATGTCTGAAATCTTTTTGAATCTAACCATCTTAAGATTCAGAATGATTTCCGAAACATCCTCCATCACACCTTCGATGGTGGAGAACTCATGCAGGACACCAGGTATTTTAATCCCTACAATAGCATAACCTTCCAAGGACGATAACAGTATTCTCCTTAAAGAATTTCCAATTGTTACACCATACCCAGGTTCAAGCGGCTTGAAAGTAAACAGACCATGAAAATCGTCTGCTCTCTCCATAACCACCTTCTCCGGCATTTGAAAAGATAAAATTGACATAATTTATACTTAGACGTGGAAACGGTTTATTTAGAGTACAATTCAACTATTAGCTGTTCCTGGATATTCTCAGGAATATCCTCCCTAGCAGGAACGGAAACAAACTTACCTACCATATCACCACTTTCCCATTCAAGCCAGCTGTACTTACTCACACCATGACTTGCTAAACTATTGGTAATAGTCTCAAGAGACTTTGATTTTTCTCTTACTCCTACAACATCTCCAGTTCTCAACGTATAGGAAGGAATATTTACTACAGCACCATTTACGGTGATATGTTTATGAGAAACCAACTGTCTCGCAGCTCTTCTTGTTGGAGCAACCCCCATTCTATAAACAGTGTTATCCAATCTTGACTCCAACAACTGAAGTAAAACATCACCAGTTTTACCTTTCTTGCGTGACGCCTTATCAAATATATTTGCGAACTGTCTCTCTAAAACCCCGTATGTATATTTAGCCTTTTGTTTCTCAGCAAGCTGTAAAGCATATTCTGACTGCTTCTTTCTCCTACCTCTTCCATGTTGCCCTGGAGGGTAAGCCTTCTTTTGAGCAGCTTTACTTGCACCAAAAATAGGATCATTAAATCTTCGAGCCACTTTAGCTCTTGGACCTGTATATCTAGCCATCTACGTGAAATTTCTTTTGATTAAACTCTTCTCCTTTTTGGAGGTCTACAACCATTATGCGGTAACGGTGTCACATCTTTAATTACCGTAACCTCTAACCCAGCATTCTGCAAAGTTCTGATTGCTGACTCTCTGCCGGCACCAGGGCCTTTTACAAATACCTCAACTTTTCTTAAGCCAAGATCATATGCTTTTTGAGCGCAGTCCTGTGACGATACTTGAGCCGCATATGGGGTATTCTTCTTTGAACCCTTGAAACCCATTTTTCCAGCAGAAGCCCAAGAGATTACCTGTCCCTGGTTGTTCGTAATTGATATGATAATATTATTAAAAGAAGCTCTAATGTGCACTTGACCACTAGCCTCCACATTTACAACTCTTTTTTTAGCCTTATCTTTCTTCTTCTGTGCCATGTTATCAACTACTATTTAGTGGCCTTTTTCTTATTTGCTATTGTTTTTCTCTTACCCTTTCTGGTTCTTGAGTTATTTTTAGTTCTCTGTCCCCTTAATGGTAACCCCTTACGATGACGCAGACCTCGGTAGCAACCGATATCCATCAATCGCTTAATGCTAAGTTGTACCTCAGATTTCAGTACACCCTCAACCTTGTACTGTTCACTGATAATAGACCGAATCTTACCTGATTCCTCTTCCGTCCAGTCACTTACTTTCTTATCTACATCAACTCCTGCCTCTTCAAGTATACTCTTCGCAGAACTCCTACCTATACCAAATATATAGGTTAAAGAAATCTCTCCCCTCTTATTATCAGGAATATCAACACCAGCGATCCTAGCCATTTTTAACCTTGTCTTTGTTTAAATTTCGGATTCTTTTTGTTAATCACGTAGACTTTACCTTTTCTACGCACAACCTTACAGTCAGAGCTTCTTTTTTTTACAGATGCCTTAACTTTCATTTGATTTACTATTTATATCTATAAACTATTCTACCCTTAGTTAAATCATAAGGCGACATTTCAAGCTTAACCTTATCACCTGGTAGAATTTTAATGTAATGCATTCTCATCTTTCCAGAAATGTGAGCTATTATCTGATGTCCATTTTGTAACTCCACTCTGAACATAGCATTAGATAATGCCTCCACAATTCGACCGTCTTGTTCAATTGACTTCTGCTTTGCCATATTAAGCAACCGCTACGTTTTGAGATCTTCCCTTAACCTTTCCAGACTTCATCATACCCTCATAATGTCTCATTAAAAGGTATCCCTCTATTTGCTGTAACGTATCCAGAATTACACCAACCATAATCAGCAAGGAAGTACCGCCGTAAAATTGAGAAAACTCTCTGCCAACTCCTGCCATTGACGCGAAAGCTGGCATGATAGCTATGAGGGCCAAAAATAACGAGCCTGGCAAAGTAATTTTCGACAATACATTATCGATAAAATTGGCTGTGTCGGCACCAGGCTTTACACCAGGAACGAAACCTCCACCTCTTTTAAGATCATCAGCTATTTGATTCGGATTTATAGTAATCGCAGTATAGAAGAAAGTGAAAATCACAATCAAAACCGCAAACAACACGTTGTACTGCCATGACTGAAAATTACTAAAGGTTGTACCAATGTAGGAAGCCACGTCACTTGAATCAGACCAAAAACCTGCTATCATCGCTGGCAAGAACATAAGCGATTGAGCAAAGATAATAGGCATCACTCCTGGGGCATTCACCTTAAGAGGTACATACTGTCGTTGACCACTGTACATTTTATTGCCTACCACTTGTTTAGCATACTGAACTGGAATTCTACGTACTGCTTGAGTAAGTAAAATCACTAAAACAACTACAAAAAACAATGCCACGAATTCAATAATTGTTAATAACGCTTGTCCTATTCCGTTTGCTACTATTTCTCCTAATATGCTTCCTGGAAATCTGGATATGATACCGATCATAATCAACATCGAGATTCCATTCCCTATACCCTTTTCAGTAATTCTCTCTCCTAACCACATACAAAACATGGTACCAGAAGTCAAAATAATTACAGAAGTAACCGTAAATAACAATTTATTTTGGGCAACAATTGCCTCTGCGGGAATTGTACCCGCGAGATAAGCGCTACCCTGAGCCAAGGTAATCGCTATAGTTAGAACCCGCGTTATCTGATTAATCTTCTTTCGACCACTATCTCCCTCCTTTTGAAGCCTTTGAAAATAAGGTACAGCTACTGTAAGTAACTGAACAACAATTGATGCAGAGATATACGGCATAATGCCAAGACCGAAAATAGACGCATTACTAAATGCACCTCCTAAAAAAGCATCTATCAGTCCAAAAATACCTTGAGACTCCCCTGACAATTTCGTTGGATCTATACCAGGTAAGACAACAAATGATCCTAATCTAAATATAATGAGAAAACCAACCGTATTTAAAATACGTGTCCTCAATTCCTCAATTGCAAAAATGTTCTTAAGAGTCTCAATAAATTTTTTCATGATTATAGAATGCTTACACTCCCACCTAATTTCTCTAATGCTCCTTTTGCAGAGGCCGAAAAAGCATGCGCAGTTACATCAACCTTGGTCTTAAGTTCTCCGTTTCCTAAAACCTTAACTTTATCATTCCTTTGTGCAAAACCATGCTCGATAAGGAATGAAACATCGATACTGGTCACACTATATTTCTCTACAAGAGCCTCAATATCACCAAGATTAAGTGGTTTGTACTCCACTCTATTCCTATTTTTGAATCCAAACTTAGGAACCCGTCGTTGTAAAGGCATTTGACCTCCCTCGAAACCAATTTTCTTTGAATATCCGGATCTCGACTTAGCTCCCTTGTGACCTCTTGTACTCGTGCCACCTTTTCCAGAACCCTGTCCCCTTCCGATTCTTTTACCCTTCTTTACCGAACCCTCGGCAGGCTTTAGATTATGAAGTTCCATCTCAAATCTCTTTAACAACTACTAGGTGACTTACCTTATTAATCATACCCTCTATTTGAGGATTTAATTCCTTTTCTACAGTCTGATTCATTTTTTTCAGACCTAACGCCTTCATGGTCAATTTTTGATCAGATGGCCTCTTTATAATACTTTTAACTTGTGTAATCTGTACCCTAGCCATTTATTTAACCATTAAATACTTGATCCAACGTAATACCCCTTTGTTGAGCAATAGTAAAAGGATCTCTCATTTTATTCAAAGCTTCAAAAGTAGCTTTAACCACATTATGCGGATTCGAAGAACCTTTTGATTTAGCAAGAACGTCGTGTACGCCTGCACTTTCCAAAACGGCTCTAGTCGCACCACCAGCTATTACACCGGTACCAGCAGCTGCAGGTTTTAACAAAACATGTCCACCACCATATCTACCTTCACTTTCGTGAGGAACAGTACCTTTTAATATCGGAACTTTAACCAAATTCTTCTTTGCGTCGTCTATACCTTTGGTTATCGCATCAGTAACCTCGTTGGCCTTACCTAGTCCATAACCTACAACACCGTTTCCATCTCCAACTACCACTATGGCTGAGAAACTAAATCTACGACCACCCTTAACAACCTTGGCTACTCTTTTTATGGCAACCACGTTCTCCTTGAGTTCGATTTCGCTCGCCTTAACCGTTTTAACGTTTACCTTAGACATCTGCAACAATTAAAAAACTAAACCACCTTCACGTGCTCCTTCAGCTAAAGCTTTCACTTTGCCATGATAAGGATATCCACCTCTATCAAAGATGACAGTTTCAACTCCCTGTTCCTTTGCTTTTTGTGCCAGTTTCAACCCTACTTCTTTAGCAATCGCTATATTAATGACACCTTTATTTTCTCCCAGATCCTTGGATGAACTCTGAACAACAGTATGTCCCTCATCATCATTGATAATCTGAGCATATATACCTCTATTACTTTTAAAGACAGATAACCTCGGTCTTTCGTTGGAACCCGATATTTTATTACGAATTCCTCTTCTAATTCTTAATCTTCGACTCTGCTTAGTAATTGCCATCTATTTATTATTTAGCTGCCGTTTTACCAGCTTTTCTACGAATCTGCTCACCAACAAACTTAACACCCTTACCTTTATAAGGCTCGATCTTTCTCAGCGACCTTAACTTGGCAGCTACCGCACCGATAAGCTCTTTGTCGCAACTCTCTAGTGTCACTATTGGGTTCTTTCCTTTCTCAGTTACTGCACTTGCCTTAACCTCAGCAGGAACTTGTAAATAAATACTATGAGAATATCCCAAGTTTAATTCGAGAACATCACCCTTCGCAACGGCTTTGTAACCAACTCCAACCAGTTCGAGATCCTTCTTATAACCACTGGTAACACCAGTGACCATATTATTTATCAACGACCTGTACAACCCGTGCAGTGCCTTCTGTTGTTTGTCCTCTGACCCCCTTTTAACTACAATTGAAGCCTCTTCTACCTCAACATTTATTTTACCAGTGACCGTTTGTGTTAATTCACCTTTCGGCCCTTTCACGCTAACATCACTACCATCAACCTTAACTGTAACTCCAGCAGGTATATCTATAGGTTTATTTCCAATTCTAGACATTACTTAAGATTAATATACTTGACACAAAACTTCACCACCGACATTAAGCTTACGAGCCTCTTTGTCAGTGATAACCCCCTTAGAGGTAGAAAGAATAGAAATACCTAAGCCATTAATAACCCGTGGTGCTTCTTGAGCACTACTATATTTACGTAAGCCGGGCTTGCTTACTCGTTGTAACTTTTCGATTGCAGACTTCTTGGTAGTCGGATTGTATTTTAAGGCTATTTTAATAATGCCTTGAACCCCCTCATCCACGAATTTATAATTCTGGATATACCCTTTCTCAAATAATACCCTAGTAATCTCTTTCTTGAGATTCGATGAAGGTACATCTACAATCCTGTGATTCGCCTTGATAGCGTTTCTTAACCTTGTTAAATAATCAGCAATTGGATCTGTCATCGTATAAAAATTTTACCCCGCAAAAGCGGGGTGCAAAAGTAACAAAAAAAAATTCTTATCCAAAAGCTACCAACTCGCTTTGGTAACTCCTGGTATTTTACCAGCGGAAGCCATCTCACGAAACGTAACTCTACTTATTCCAAAACGTCTCATATAACCCTTAGGTCTACCCGTAATTTTACATCTATTATGCAAACGAACCTTAGAAGAGTTTCTAGGCAGTTTATCCAAACCAATCCAGTCCTCATTTTCCTTTAATTCGGCTCTTTTCTTTTCATATCGAGCTACTAGTCTCTCTCTCTTTCGCTCTCTTGCTTTAATCGCTTCTCTTGCCATAATTATTTCTTAGATGATGCAAAAGGCATTCCGAAAGCCTTTAAAAGTTCGTAACTCTCTTCGTCAGTAGTCGCCGTAGTAACTATAGTGATATCCATTCCTGATATCTTATTCACCTTATCTATACTTATTTCAGGAAATATTATTTGTTCCTTTACGCCTAAGGTATAATTACCTCTACCGTCAAATCCCTTATCCTTAACACCTCTAAAATCTCTTACCCTAGGTAAAGCAACCGCCATAAGCCTATCCAGAAATTCGTACATAGTATCACCTCTAAGGGTCACACGCGCACCAATAGGCATTCCTTCACGAAGTTTAAAATTAGAGATAGAGTTCTTTGCTTTTGTGGGCACCGCTTTTTGACCCGATATAGTGGTTAATTCTTGAACTCCTATATCAACCAATTTCTTATCTGCAACTGCCGCCCCTATACCCTTATTTATAGATATCTTAGTTATTTTCGGCACCTGCATTACAGACTTATATTGAAATCGCTCCTTAAGACCAGCAACAATTTCCTTTGTATATTTTTCCTTTAATCTTGGAACCGCCATCTTAAATCAATTCACCTGTTTTCTTAGAATATCTCTGAAGCTTACCTTCCTCATTTAGCTTTCTTCCAACTCTTGTTGTATCACCACTTTTGGGATCTACCAAAGCCACGTTACTAATGTCAACAGACGCCTCAGTTTTCTCAATACCACCCTGTGGATTTGAAGCAGAAGGCTTTATATGCTTCGTTACGATATTCGCTCCTTCCACTACAACACGACCCTTAGCCGGTAATACCTCAAGGACCTTACCCGATTTACCTTTATCGTTACCGGAAATTACCTTGACGGTATCCCCTTTTTTTATTTTAAGTTTTGCCTGCTTGCTCATAACTAAAGAACTTCTGGTGCCAATGAAACAATTTTCATGAACTGTTTCTCTCTTAACTCTCTCGCAACCGGACCGAAAATACGCGTACCCCTTGGCTCGTCTTGATTATTTAATAATACCGCAGCATTATCCTCAAAACGTATATACGAACCATCCTTTCTTCGTATCTCTTTCTTTGTGCGCACTACTACGGCTTTTGATACCGTTCCTTTCTTCAAACTACTAGAAGAAACCGCTGATTTTACCGATACAACAATCTTATCACCGATAGAGGCATATTTCTTTTTAGTGCCACCAAGTACTCTTATACACAATACTTCTTTAGCACCACTATTATCTGCAACACTTAATCTAGACTCCTGTTGTACCATTACTTAGCTCTTTCTATAACTTCAACTAACCTCCATCTCTTTGACTTACTCAAAGGTCTGGTTTCCATTATTTTTACCGTATCTCCTACTCCGCAAGTATTTTCCTCATCATGAGCTGCCAACTTCTTAGTTTTGGCAATAAACTTACCATAGATAGGGTGCTTAAACTTTCTGACGACCTCTACAGTAATCGTCTTATTCATTTTATCGCTTACTACTCTCCCTACTCTTTCCTTTCTTAGATTTCTATCCATGATACAACTAGGTTTAAGACGCTTGCTTTTCCTTTACACCAATTTCAGTTAAAATTCTGGCCACTAATCTTCTAGACTCTCTAATCTTCATTGGATTTTCTATTGGAGTAACAGCGTGAGCAAACTTTAATTTCTTCAAAGCTTCTCTTTCCTCGATCAATTTCGCTCTCAACTCATCAAGCGACAACCCTACTAATTCCTTGTATTCCATTTTACTCGAAATCTCTTCTGACAACAAACTTCGTTCTAATTGGGAGCTTCTGTGCAGCAAGTCTTAAAGACTCTTGCGCCAAATCTAGAGGAACACCCCCTGATTCGAAAAGTATGGTCCCAGGTTTAACAGTAGCTACCCAATATTCTGGAGCACCTTTACCCTTACCCATACGCACTTCAGCAGGCTTCTTAGTTACTGGCTTATCAGGAAAAATCCTAATCCAAACCTGTCCCTCTCTCTTCATGGCACGTGTCATAGCAATACGAGCAGCCTCAATTTGCCGACTGGTTATCCAACCTGGTTCCAGTGCCTTAATAGCAAAATCTCCGAACGAAATTGTATGACCTCGTTGAGCGAGACCTTTAACCCTACCCTTCTGTCTTTTCCTGAATTTAGTTCTTTTTGGCTGTAACATATGCTACTACACTTTTAACTTATCTTCTTTTTCTTCTCGGGCCATCACCGCCTCTACCTTTGCGACGATTAGAACCACCTTCTTCTTTACTAATACCTACGTTCGGGGAAAGGTCTCTTTTACCTATTACCTCACCTTTAAATACCCAAACTTTAATGCCAATTTTGCCGTATACCGTGTTTGCCTCTGAAACCGCATAGTCTATGTCGGCTCTTAGCGTATGCAAAGGAATACGACCCTCTTTATACATTTCGGAACGAGCCATTTCAGCACCACCCAATCGACCTGAAACCTTGATTTTTATACCCTCAGCTCCAACTCGCATAGACGACGCTATCGCTTGCTTCATAGCTCTTCTGTAACTTATTCTGGCTTGTAACTGATGCGCCACTGACTGTCCTACCAGCGCTGCATCAAGTTCCGGTCTTTTAATCTCGTATATATTAATTTGGAGATCTTTTCCTGTTAATTTCTTGAGTTCCTCCTTAATACGATCGACTTCTTGTCCTCCCTTTCCTATAACCACACCAGGTCTGGCCGTGTGTATTGTTAAGGTAATACGCTTAAGCGTTCGTTCGATTATAACCTTAGAAATACCCCCTTTTGGCAATCTGGCTTTCAGGTATTTTCTTATCTTCTGGTCCTCGATTAACTTATTAGCAAATTGGGCTCCTCCAAACCAGCTCGAATCCCAACCTCTAACAACACCTAGCCTTAAACCTATTGGATTAACTTTTTGCCCCATTATTCTTCAGTTATATCGTTAGCCTCTTCGTTTACTTCCACACTAAGACTATCAACAACTATAGTCACATGGTTTGATCTCTTTCTAATTCTGTGCGCTCTCCCTTGTGGAGCAGGTCTAAGTCTTTTTAAGATTCTACCACTATCAACAAAGATCGTCTTAACATAAAGATCAGCTTCCTCAAGATCCACATCTTCATTCTTCTGATGCCAATTAGAAATCGCTGAAAGCAATAATTTTTCCAAATTAACCGAACTAGACTTGGCCTCGAATTTCAGTAAATTCAGCGCTTTGTTCACTCTTTCACCTCGTATCATATCCGCTACAACTCTCATTTTTCTTGGAGAAGTAGGAACATTTCTCAACTTTGCTACAGCTTCCATATTAACGCTTTCCTTTATCTTTTTTGGCAATGTGTCCTTTGAAAGTTCTAGTAGGAGCGAACTCTCCAAATTTATGACCTACCATATTTTCAGTCACAAATACAGGTATAAACTTATTTCCATTGTGAACGGCAAAGGTATGACCAACAAAATCAGGAGAAATCATCGATCTTCTACTCCACGTTTTTACTACAGACTTTTTCCCTGACTCATTTAAAGCATCGACTTTCTTCTCAAGTCGAAAATCTATATAAGGGCCCTTCTTTAATGATCTAGCCATGATTATTTTCTCTTACTAACGATTAATCGATCAGAATAGCGATTCGGATGTCTTGTCTTCTTTCCTTTCGCATAAAGACCATTTCTTGATCTTGGATGCCCACCTGAAGAACGACCTTCACCACCACCCATTGGGTGATCAACTGGGTTCATCGCTACACCTCTTACGCGTGGTCTATTACCTAACCATCTATTTCGTCCAGCCTTACCCAGGCGAACATTCATATGGTCACTATTCGACACCGAACCGATTGTTGCCTTGCAACGCGAAAGCACCATTCTCATTTCTCCTGAAGGCATTTTGATAGTAGCGTATTTACCCTCACGTGCAACTAGTTGAGCATATCCTCCAACACATCGAACAAGTACACCGCCTTTACGCG
>CAYMST010000081.1:16630-17760 GCA_964393115.1 uncultured Roseivirgaceae bacterium
CAATTCAATATTGTGGACTATCGTACCCAACGGAATCTCAGAAAGCTTCAGAGTATTACCCACTTCTGGAGCAATTCCCTCACCGCTTATTACCGTTTGACCAACAGCAAGACCTTCAGGCGCCAGTATATATCTTTTTTCACCGTCTTTATAGAACAAAAGCGCTATTCTTGAAGTTCGATTAGGATCGTATTCTATACTCTTAACTGTAGCTGGAATTCCCTCCTTATCTCTTTTAAAATCCAAGATTCGATACTGTCGTTTGTGCCCACCTCCGACATTTCTCACTGTCATTCGACCCTGGTTATTTCGACCACCATTTTTCTTGGCATCAGACAACAAACTTTTCTCAGGAGTCGAAGTAGTTATATCGTTAAAGACCGCCGCCGTCCGATGTCTTTGCCCTGGAGTGATTGGTCTTAATTTCTTTACCGCCATAATTAAATTCCGCTATAAAAGTCAATAATATCACCCTCAGCTACTTTAATTATAGCCTTTTTGTAAGATGCTGTTTTGCCCTCAATAACACCAGATTTAGTATATCTACTTTTGGACTTACCGGGCTGAACTATTGTGTTTACTGCTACGACAGTAACACCATAAGTTTTCTCTATCTCCTTCTTAATTTCAACTTTATTCGCTGATTTCTTCACCATGAAACCGTATTTCCCGGCCTCATTCATGGCAGATATTTTTTCAGTAACCAAGGGCCTTAATACAACACTCATATCACTTACTTAAGATTTCGTTGATTCTACCTACCGATTTTTCACTTATAACTACTCTATCGGCATTGAGCAAGTCATACGTATTTAAGGTATCTACAACCCTAACCTTGGCACCAGGTATATTCCTAGACGACAAATAAACAGCTTCATTATCTTCTGCCATTAAATACAAGCTCTTTACTCCCTCAAGTTTACAATCACTTAGGAATTGTAAGTACTGGCTGGTTTTCGGTCCATCGAACGTAAAATCTTCTACCACCAATAAAGCATTTTTACTTGCCTTTACCGACAAAACAGATTTTCGAGCTAAGTCCTTCAGCTTTCTATTAAGCTTGAAAGAATAATTTCTTGGCCTAGGACCAAAAATTCGTCCACCACCTCTGAATATTGGTGACTTTATAC
>CAYMST010000082.1:0-17748 GCA_964393115.1 uncultured Roseivirgaceae bacterium
GTAGATATACCCATCTTATTTGAAGCCTCAACCACTCTACGCAAGGTGTCATAGATATGACCGACATGATTTTTGACCTGTTGCTCACTATACTTACCCAAGTACTCGTAGTATACGTTCGTAATGCCACCGCCGTTGACCAAAAAGTCAGGACAATATAAAATCCCTAAATCTTTTAACTGTCTTGCATCAGATACTTCATCGAGTAGTTGGTTATTAGCACCACCACAAACAATCGAACATCTTAATTGTGGAATTGTTTCGTTGTTTATTATTCCACCTAGGGCACAAGGAGCTAGGATGTCGCATTTTTGCAATAAAATATCCTGCGGGGACACTACTTTAAGCGCGTATTTTTCTGCTAGGTATAGAGTTTTGTCTTCGAAAATGTCCGCGATGATTATATCTGCCCCTTCAGTGCTCAAATGGTCAATTAAGTAAGAGGCTACCTGACCTGCCCCCTGTATCGCAATTCTTTTTCCGGTAAGGCTTTCCGTTCCAAAAACCTGCTTGCAGGCAGACTTCATGGCGGTGTAGATGCCAAAGGCCGTCATAGGTGAAGGTTCTCCAGAGCCACCTAAGGCCTCGGGTACGCCCGTGACATATGGCGTTTCCATAGATACGTATTCCATCTCTTTTGCGGTCATATTCACATCTTCTGCCGCGTAATATTTTCCACCAAGGTTGTTTACAAATCGTCCATATCTCCTCATTAAAGCTTCCATTTTACCTTCGGCTCTTAATTTTTGAGCATTACCAATAATGACACCCTTTCCTCCGCCAATATTTAAACCCGCTATGGCGTTCTTTAGCGTCATGGCTTTTGACAAGCGAAGGGCATCGGTAATAGCCGTTTGCTCGTCTTCATAGTTCCAAAGTCGAGTTCCACCCATGGCAGGGCCTAACGTAGTATTGTGAATAGCAATTGCTGCCTTTAAGCCGGTTTGCTCATCCTGGCAGATCATAATCTGCTCGTGCCCCATACCTTCCATAGTATCAAAAAGGTTATCTCCCATATCGCATTAGTTTTTGGTTCCTCAAAGATCATTCCTGTGGTTTAATTTACACACAACAGGTTGAATTCATGTCAATCGCTTTCTTGTTTCCCGATAAGTGATCAACTATTTCTATAGATTAATCCGGTAGTTTTATGGGAAGCCATAAAGCGAAAGACGATAACATCGGATATTCCGTTTATTATTGCGGAACAAAATGTCGTCAGGCCTTGTTGCACCAGTGCCCGTTAGAGAAGAATTAACAGAATATTTTAGTGAAAGAGCTCTCCTATTTAAATAAATACCTTTGGAAGTATAAGTTTCACTTGGGAGCCGGTGTCCTTTTTATCTCCATTTCTAATTTTTTCAGTATTGTTCCCGCCGTTTATGTGAGGTATTCTTTTGACCTACTGGTGAGTAGTTTCGAATTATACACTCTTTTTGAGGGCTTCGGCTTACAAAATGAGACTTTAGCACTTTTCGGGTCTGGGTTATTGGTGGCAGGAGTGATTATCGTAGCATCCGCACTTTTGAGAGGAGCTTTCATGTTTCTGATGAGACAGACGATTATCGTGATGTCTCGTCATGTAGAATACGACTTGAAAAATGAAATTTATGGGCATTACCAGTCTTTACCCTTAAGCTTTTACCGCCGTAATAACACGGGAGATTTGATGAATCGCATTTCTGAAGATGTGAGTCGGGTGCGTATGTACGTGGGACCAGCGATTATGTATGGTGTCAACTTATTGACCATGTTCATTATGGTGATACCTTACATGTTATCCATCAATCCTACGCTTACTATTTACTCATTGTTACCGTTACCTATTCTTTCGTTGAGTATCTATTTTGTGAATAATATTATTGATCGGCGGTCTGAAGAAATCCAAAAGAGTTTATCGGACTTGTCGACCTTTGTTCAAGAAGCCTTTTCAGGGATTCGTGTAATCAAGTCGTTCGTACGAGAAGCAGATTATTTGAAAAACTTCACTCATGCTAGCAATGACTATAAAGACAAGTCGCTAAGGTTGGCTTTCGTTCAGGCATTATTTCTACCTACCATCATGGGGTTAATTGGCTTGAGCGTAATTCTAACGGTATATATTGGTTCTCTGGAGGTGATCAAAGGAAACATAAGCACCGGAAATATTGCTGAGTTTATCATTTATGTAAATATGCTGACTTGGCCTGTGGCCTCATTAGGGTGGGTTACCAGTATCGTACAGCGAGCAGCGGCCAGTCAGAGAAGAATAAATGAATTCTTAACGACCAGTAACGATATACTTCCAGGAAAAAACGAAGCCGTAAACCTGAATGGTAAGATTGAGTTTGAAAATGTTTCCTTTGAATATCCGGATACGGGGATTCAAGCATTAAAGGACATCAGTTTTACTATTGAAGCGGGTAAGTCGCTGGCCATTATTGGAACTACGGGAAGTGGTAAGTCTACCATCGCCAATCTCTTATTAAGATTGTATGACACCTCTTCTGGTCAAATAAAACTTGACGACCTGTATAACATTAAAGACCTCGAATTAAACAAGTATCGATCACAGATTGGTTACGTACCGCAAGACGTATTTTTATTCTCAGATACCATTGAAAACAATATTGCTTTCGGTAATGATGGGCTAAAGCGTGAAGACATCGAAAGGGCCGCTCAAGACTCAGATCTCCTTGAAAATGTAAAAGGATTTACCAATGGCTTTGATACGAAAATTGGTGAGAGAGGGATAACCCTATCCGGTGGACAAAAACAACGTGCTTCTATCGCACGTGCCATTATTCGGTCGCCGAAGATCCTAATTTTGGATGACGCTTTGTCTGCTGTAGATACCAAAACGGAAAATACTATTCTGAATAGCCTTAGCAGAATCATGAAGGATCGTACTTCGGTGATTATTTCTCACCGCGTGTCTTCGGCAAAACTTGCTGATCAAATCTTAGTCCTTGACGAAGGTTCGATCGTGGAAGACGGTAGCCATGAAGACTTAATGAATAAGAATGGCGTGTATAAAGCCTTGTACAATAAGCAAATACAGGGAGAAGACTCTACAGGTTAACAGCGTCCCGATTTCGTCATTTGTCTCGCTCTTTTATATCCTAACTCAAAAGAATTACCTTCGTTGAGAATTCGATCAGAATGGCTCAATTGGACTTAGTTGCTGGGAATTGGCTCAAGGATGAGCACGTTTTTGAATTAGTGTTCAGGTCTTACTATGAACAGCTTTGCTTCTTTGCTATGCGTTATGTAGGAGAAGAAGCAATTGCCGAGGAGATGGTGCAAGATACTTTTGCATCCGTTTGGCGAAAATCCTCTCAAATCGATGTTCGAACCACTCCAAAGTCGTACCTCTATGGCTCGGTACGTAATAATTGCCTCAACTATATTAAGCATCAAAAGGTCAAGCAAGCTTATTTGGAATACTCGTCCATGACCGTAAACAGTCCAGTTCAGGACTTTCTCGAATTAGATGAGCTGCAGGCAAAAATTGATGGAGCATTGGACTGCTTGCCTACCAAGTGCAGGGAGGTATTCGAGCTTAGTAGATTCGAAGGAAAGAAGTACAAAGAAATCGCAGATGAGCTTGGGATTTCGATAAAAACTGTAGAGCACCAAATGGGAAAGGCTTTGAAGGTCATGCGTGATCAGCTGAAGGAGTACTTACCAATCTTATGCCTCATCCTACCGGAATGGTTTTCTTGAAGAGTTATTTCTTTGAACCCTCGAAACATTCAGTTTATATAGAAGTCTATAGGATGATAGCATAAAAGAGTTGATTTAAATGATTCTGCTAGATTTTATATCAGCGCATAAATAAGCTTTGGATAAAAAAATAAATATTGACCATAGGGGTAAAATTGGTTTGAGTTGTCAACGTCACGAATCAAATAATGGAAGAGCGTCAAAACGATATTGATTATGAACTGATTGCTAGGTTTTTTGCTTCGGAAGCTACTCCGGAAGAAAACCAAACGGTTGAGGAGTGGGCAGCTAAAGACCCTGTGGCCTTTCAACAGATGAAGATTGTTTGGGCGGATACCGGGAAGGCAGAACCATTATCTCCAAATCTCAGATTTGATACCGATTCTGCATGGCTGGATTTTAAGCAGGTCAATACAGAGGTCATAGCGGTAAATTCTACGGGTCCCTCTTTTAGGGTACTATTCGGAGTAGCGGCCTCACTGCTACTAGTAGCCTTTGGTGCACTACTTTATGCCGTTCTTGATAAAGGTAGTTCTCCATCAATGACAGTAGCGCAGGAGGTGAGATCAACTTCGGCTGCGGTTGACTTTGATCTAATTGATGGCTCTAGTGTTACACTCAATAAGAATACAACGATCATACAACAGCCTGAATTCGGAGTTAAGGAGCGACGTGTACGATTAGAAGGAGAGGCCTTTTTTGATGTAGAACATGATGACAAAGTACCGTTTAAAATAGAAGCAGGTGCTCTCGAAATAAAAGTCGTAGGTACTTCATTCAACGTCCGAGCAAACCCAGGAGAGGATGTTGAGGTGACCGTGGTGGAAGGTATTGTTGAAGTTTCGCATCTTGACAACAAGGTAAGACTAGTCCGGGATCAATCCGCCACATTTGATACAGTATCTCAACAGTTACTCATTGGTAGAGACATCGATCCGGCTAGGATTTTTTGGAAAACTAAACGCTTAAAGTTTAAGGGAAAGCCATTGTTCGAAGTAACAAGCCTGTTGAATAGGCTATATGATGCCAATATTGAGATTGCAAAGCAGGAGATTGAGAACTGCCGGTTGACCGCTGATTTTCAGGACGAGTCACTGGAGAATATTTTGGATATTATCAAACTAAGCCTAGGGTTGACGGTGGAGCAGCAAGGCGATAAAATTTTGATCAAAGGTGAAACTTGTCGTTAGTATTTGTTGTCTGTTTTTAAGTGTAAGCCTACAAGCACAAACCCTTGTAGAAAAGAGAATTTCGGTGTCTATCCAAGACCAAGCATTGGAAGAGGCAATGGAAATTATGGCTCAGCAAGGGACGTTTAGCTTTGCATTTAATACCGATGCGGTTGGGGTAGATGATCGCATCACTTATTCAGCAAAGGAGAAAGCCATTGGCGCAATACTTGATAGCATTATTCCGGATGAACTGGAGTGGATTTCTAGGGGTAGCTACATCATCTTACAAAAACAGTACAAACTGAAACGCCCAAGCGCTAAGAAAGAAATTCGTCTAGCAGGTACTATTACGGATGCAAATACAGGTGAAAAAATCGAAGATGTTTCCATTTATGAAGTTAATGATTTGAGAGCCTCATTATCTGATCAAAGAGGAATCTTCGATATCACACTAAAGAGCAAAAGCACTGCACCCTTGATCCACGTCGTAAAGGAAAACTATATTGATACCTTGATAAGGCTTGACACGAAAAATATCGATAATGACTACACGATCAAGCTACGTCCTAAGATAAACTTGATCAAAAAGGTTAAAGGAGCCATTGAGAAAATCGATGGTTTGAAGCTATCAGGGGCATTTGACGGGCTTTTTGTTCGAGAGAGATTAAAGCGTCATGTACGAAATGTCGAATACACAGGTGAGCGGCCGCTACAGCTTACCTTAGTTCCTCCTATTGGCACGAATCATGAGCTAGGGGGAACGGTGACCAATCGGCTATCGCTCAACTTGATTGCCGGGTACGCTTATGGATTACGAGGCTTGGAACTTGGGGGGGTGATCAACGCTATTCGAACGAATACGCAAGGCGTCCAAATGGCTGGCTTTGGTAATTTAGTTGGAGGAGATGGTTCTGGAATACAGATGGCCGGATTTATGAACATCAATAAAGGAAATTTTAATGGTTATTCTGCTGCAGGGTTTATGAACACCGTTGTTGATTTTCGAGGAATTCTAATGGCGGGGTTCTCAAACACGGTTACTGGAAAAGCAGAGGGTTTGTTAATGGCTGGATTTATGAACACGGTAACCGATTCGCTTAATGGTACGCAAATATCTGGTTTTATGAGTTCGGCCAAGGCTGGAAAAGGAAATCAAGTATCTGGCTTCATGAATAAGGTTGAAGGAAAATTTCAAGGTAATCAGGTCTCAGGCTTTATCAATAAAGCAGAGGAGATTCACGGAGTACAATTTGGGATAATAAACATTTGTGATTCTATGGCCTCAGGAGTACCGTTTGGACTATTTAGCTACGTAAAAAAAGGCTTTCATAAAGTCGAACTAGCGTATAGTGATATTGCTCCTTACACGCTGTCGTTTCGATCCGGAGTTACCAACTTATATTCGATTATACTAGGAAGGGTGGATCCACATGTTCATGATATTTGGAGCTTTGGCCTTGGGTTTGGTCATCAATGGCAACTAGGTAAAAAGGATGCTTATGCCAATTTGGAGGTAACCACAGAGCAAGTTTCTCAACGCGATAAATGGACGAATAAGCTGAATCTCTTGAACCGAATTCAGCTGACAGCCGGCTTTCCACTATTCAAAGGTATTTCTATGAATGCCGGTCCTGTATTTAATCTTTATATCCGAAGTCGTGATGTTACGGGTGTTCAAAATTTTGATGGACTCAATTCAAGATCGTTTTTCAGCGAGAACCGTGGAAAAAATCATCTGGATATGACTGTTGGATACAAAATAGCCATTCGGTTTTAGAACTAATTTAGTACCTGGTGGCAAAATTTTGTGTTAGCTTGAACTTGGGAATTTTATCCTTACTAATGGAAGGAATTAAATATCCACCACAACCGAAATAGGCGAAGCCTTCAAGTATATTGGCACGATGACCAGGAGAATTCATCCATTGCACCAATGCAGCCTTTGCGATTGACAGGTAGGTGTGGTTTTGTATGGGCTCTCCCTTATAAGTGTAACTAAAATACCCATCATTTTGTGAAGGTGTATATACAGGTTTTCCAGCTTCATATTGTAGAGCAAAGGTGATGGCAATATTTTCTGCAACACCACCAGTTTTATAACCTGCTAGCTTCATACGATCCATAACTGTTTTTTTGTTTTTGATCTTACTCGTGTGGCTAAAAAAGTCTCCTCTGACCATATCCACGGAGTGGCCATAAGCAGCTTTTTCACAAACTGGTGAATGCCGTCCTGTCGCTACCTTATGTTTGGCTCTTTGCTCGTTAGTGGCATAGAATAGTGCCGCGTGGAGCAATGGATAGTCTATATTTTTGAAGTCTATAGTTTTGGCAGCAGCAGGGAGCTTTTTAAATGATTTATAGTCGTACTCTTGATACATCTTATCATTCCATGCCGATTGAGAGAAAGTCACGAACGGTAAAGCAAGAAGTAAAAGAATGGGAAGCCTTTTCATATGGTTTGGGTTCTGGTAATTTTATTTTTAGCGTCTATCAACTATGAACACATTATTATATTACTCATAATGGCAATACATGTACCAAAGTAATTAAAACCAAGAATTTTTTTACCCAAATAAATCTTGAAGTACATCTACCAGTTTTGAATATGTAGAGATTTTGATATCAAAATCTTTTTTGCCTAAGCTTTTTTCACTTGTGGAGGAGATGTAGATCTGTTCGAAACCTAGACGCTCTGCTTCAACTATACGGTTTTCAATCCTATTGACGGCCCTTATTTCACCACTCAGGCCTACTTCGCCAGCGAAACAAGTAGTTTTTGGCACTACCATTTCTTCGAAGGACGAAAATATGCTGACACAAATAGCTAAGTCAACAGCAGGGTCGGTGATTTTTAAACCACCGGCTATATTTAGGAAGATATCCTGATTTGATAATCGAATGCCGCATCGTTTTTCCAAAACGGCCAATAGCATGTTCATCCGTTTGGTATCATATCCAGTTGTACTCCTTTGTGGTGTACCATAAGTGGCAACACTCGCTAAAGCTTGAATATCTACTAATAACGGCCTTGCTCCTTCAAGAGTAGCGGCAACTGCTGTCCCACTAGTATTTTCGCCTCGAGAAGACAGAAGTATTTCAGAAGGGTTACTGACTTCACGTAATCCATAGGATTGCATTTCATAGATGCCAAGCTCTGAAGTGGAACCAAACCTGTTTTTGGAGGTACGCAATATACGATAACTCAGATGGCGCTCACCTTCGAAAAGCAGCACCGTATCCACCATATGCTCCAATACCTTAGGGCCCGCAAGAGAGCCTTCTTTGGTAATATGGCCGATAATAAATATTGGAATGTCATTTTCTTTGGCCGTTTTAATCAGTTCATTGGCGCAGGCGCGTACCTGTGAGATCGTTCCGGGAATCGAATCCAGTTCATGATGAAACAAGGTTTGAATAGAGTCAATCACCACCAAGTTAGGCTTTGAGGCCTCAATCTTTTCTAAAATATTTGCAACAGATGTTTCCGTAAGCACGAGACATTGCTCATTGCGATGACCTATTCGATCTGCTCGGAGCTTTATTTGTTGCTCGCTTTCTTCACCAGATACATAGAGCACTTTGTCTTTGAACTGTAAGGCAAGCTGTAATAAAAGAGTCGACTTACCGACTCCCGGTTCACCACCAATCAACACTACAGAACCTGGAACTAAATTACCACCAAGTACACGATTTAACTCCTGATCATCGAGAGAAGCACCTTGTTTGTTTATGATTTCAATTTCATGAATGGGTTTTGCTGCGCTACTCTTGGAAGATAGCTTAAGGACAGATCCAGACGCACTAGACTTCGTTTCAATCTCTTCAACGAAGCTGTTCCACTCCCCGCAAGAACTGCACTTTCCCATCCACTTAGGAGAGCGCGATCCGCAGTTTTGACAAATAAAGATGGTTTTTTGCTTAGCCAATTTTTATGTGTTAAAGATCAAAATTAGCGCAGCAAGATTTAAGGAACTAATGCAATTAACCGCTTCTTTTTTGAAATAGTCACTCTTGGAATGTAGTGGACCGAAGGAAAATTTGAAGATCTAATTTAAATCTGAGCTATTTATTTCGATCATACTTTTTTGGGGCCCAAAGAAATCCAAAAGCTTCACCTCCTTCTTTGGAGTGTTTTTCGTGGTGAATGTAGTGGGCGTGCATGATGCGCTTCATGTAGTTTGAGCGGGCCTTGAATTTAATTTTGATACGGCGATGCACAATGACATCATGAAATACGAAGTAGAAAATCCCATAACCCAAAATCCCTATTCCAATAAAAAGTAAATACCTCAAACTTGGGATAGATGACCCTAGATAAATGGTTGCGATTGACGGAATACTAAATACTAAGGCAAACAGATCATTCATTTCTAAGGCATGCGGATGTACTTTATGATGAGACCTGTGCCAACTCCACAGAAATCCGTGCATGACATACTTATGCGTAAACCAAGCCATAAATTCCATGAAAAAGAAAGTGCCTATTGACAGTAGGGCGTAGAAAGTATATTCCATTTTTAAAACCTCAGCAATTCCGATTTTACATCTTCCATGAGCCACATAGGAGTAGAAGTAGCGCCGCAAACGCCAATGCTATCTCCAGCTTGAAACCAATCTTTTTGAAGCTCACATTTCTTGGATACGAAATAGGAAGACTCATTATTTTCTTTGCAAATATTATAAAGTACTCGACCATTCGACGATTTTGTACCGGATACGAATACGATTTTATCATATTTTTTGGCAAAATGTCTGATTTCCTTGTCTCGGTTTGAGACCTGCCTACATATAGTATCATTTGCCTTCAAGTCGTAGCCTTCGGATTTCAAGGTGTTGGTTATCTCATAGAAGTTGGCAGTGCTCTTGGTCGTTTGACTATATATGGTAAACGCTTGTGGCGGACCTGAAGCTTTTAATTCCTCCAAATCTTGAAAAACTACTGCTTCGTTTTGCGTTTGTCCGAGTAGCCCGGTAACCTCAGCATGACCATGTTTCCCATAGATATAAATTTGCTCTCCTCGATAGTGCGCATTGCGTATACGATTTTGAAGCTTTAATACCACTGGACAGCTGGCATCCACCAACTCTAGATTATTCTCCAATGCCGTTTTGTAGGTCGATGGGGGTTCACCATGAGCTCTGATGAGCACTTTAGCATCTACTAGATTCTTTAATTGCTCATGGTTGATGACTACAAGCCCCATATTTTCTAGTCGCTTAACTTCCTCATCGTTATGAACAATGTCTCCAAGACAATACAACTTACCTTCTGATTCTAATATTTCTTCCGCCATTTCAATGGCAAAGACTACCCCAAAACAGAACCCGGAACTCTCGTCGATTTGCACGGTTAGGTTAAGCATATCTTTTTGTATATTAACCAGTTGACCTGTAAAATGTTTTTTCAGATCGTCTGAAAAACACGAAGTTTTAAATATGTTCTGATAAGAATAACAGCCTTGTTATAGTCAGGAATCCTAACCCTTTTTGTAAGAATAGTTTGCGTTGGTGTATTTTGAATTTTCTTAAAGAGCTTTAAGTAATAGACGTACGCCAGATATACTCCGATTTTAGCTCCTGTAGGTAATTTTTTGATGCCATCAAGCGCATGCTCGAAGTCGGATATTATGTCTCCTTCAATGGCATTTCGTTCACTTGATGAAAAGTTTTTAAAATCTACATCAGGAAAGTAAACACGACCCCTATCATGAAAATCACTTTTCATGTCTCGTAAGAAATTGACTTTTTGAAAAGCAGCTCCGAGACTCTTAGCTTGAATAACTAAGCTGTCATATAAGATGGTATTATTTTCACAAAAAACGCGCATGCACATTAAGCCAACTACCTCAGCAGATCCGTAGATATATTTTTCATAGCTCTCTGAATCATAGTCGATATCACTTAGGTCCATCTTCATACTGATGAAAAAGGCTTCTATAAGTTCTTTTTCAATTTTATATTGGTTTACTACAAGTTGAAAAGCTTGTAATACAGGGTTGAAACTTATCTGAGTATCTATAGCCTCGTATGTTTCATCGCGAAATTTGTTAAGAAGCTTTTCCCTATCCAAATGATGAAAAGTATCAACTATCTCATCAGCATACCTAACGAATCCATAGATAGCATAGACTGGGCTTCTAAAACGTTTGGCCAATACTCGTATGCCTAGACTAAAGGAAGTACTGTAAGATTTAGTGACTACTTCGCTACAGTGAAGTGCCGTTTTGTTAAATAGCTCTTTCTCTCGCTCCAATGTAGATTGCATAAGTACTCTGGTTGATTAAGATAACTAAGAAAAATCTTTAATAAGTTCCTTGGCAACAACCTCACCAGAAATCAAGGAAGGAGGAACGCCAGGACCAGGAACCGTCAATTGTCCCGTGTAATATAGATTTTTAATTTTTTTATTCCGAATAGAAGGCTTGAGTATTGCCGTTTGCCTTAACGTGTTAGCGAGCCCATATGCGTTACCCTTGAAGGAGTTGTAAGCAGATTTAAAATCCTCAACTGAAAAAACTTTCTTAAATGATATGTGGTCTTTGATGGAAGATCCGGTCAGCGATTCTAATCGCTCCAGTACTAGCTGAAAGAACTTTTCTTGGGTGGTATCATCATCTTTTAAATCCGGTGCTACTGGAATAAGCACAAATAAATTTTCTTTTCCCTCTGGAGCAACCGAGCTATCTGTTTTGGAAGGGCAACAAACATAAAAGAGCGGATCAGTTGGCCACTTAGGATCTTGATAAATTTCTTTCGCATGTAACGCAAAATCTGCATCAAAGAATAGATTGTGATGTTGAAGGTTCTCAATACGTTTGTCTACACCCAAATAGAAAATAAGGCTTGACGGGGCAAACGTACGTTGATCCCAATAATTTCCTTTGTAGTTACGATACTTCTCATCAAGAAGCTTTGTTTCTGTGTGATGATAATCTGCTCCGGACACAATCGCTTCAAAAGGATATCGACCTGAACCATTTTGAAGCATTATTTCCTTTCCTGGTAGAATTTCATGAATGGGAGTTGATGTTTTGAATTTCACGCCTTGTTCTTCAGCCACCTTTATCATTCCCTCTATGATTTTATTCATTCCTCCCATAGGATACCAGGTTCCAAGAACCATGTCGGCATAGTTCATTAGACTATATAATGCAGGAGTGCTATCCGGAGTAGCTCCAAGAAATAAAAGAGGGAAATCTAATATTTGTTTCAGACGCGTATCCTTCACTACATTTTTAGTGTGTGAACCCATGCTTTTGAAGACGTCCATCTTTAGTATTCCTGAAAGAAGCCTGAAATCCAAAAACTCTGTTAGTGAGCGACCGGGCTTGTATACCAAGTCTTTAATACCCACCTCATATTTATATTCTGCTTGTTTGAGAAATTTTTTAAGCGCAGCACCACTACCCGATTCTATTGATTCGAATAATGCCAATAACTGTTCGAAATTTGCTGGAACATCTATAATTTCATGCTTGGAAAAAAACACTCGGTAAGAGGGATCTAACCGTTTAAGATCATAAAAATCAGATGTTTGCTTTCCAAACTTACCAAAGAAGTCTTCAAATACATCTGGCATCCAATACCATGAAGGGCCCATATCAAAAGTAAACCCGGCTTGTTCGAATTTCCGTGCTCTACCACCAAGTTGATCATTTTTCTCAAACACAGTTACCTCGTGATTTTCTTTAGCCAAGAAGCACGCGGCGCTGATCGAAGAAAACCCAGAACCAATAATACCGACTCTCATATTGAAGTTGATTAAGCGTTAGCAGCTCTAGTTAACCTCAATTTGATCGATGTCCAAATTTCTTTAAAATACTTTGCAACTCTTTGCGCGCTATGTGTATTCTGTTTTTAACAGTACCGATTGGGATGGTAAGTTTCGTAGCTATTTCGTGGTATTTAAATCCTCTGTAATACATCAAAAATGGCTTTTTGTACGTCTCACCAAGGTTCGCTAATGCGATATTGATGTCTTCCATGGTAAGATTTGAAAAAGCTAAATTTTGAGTAACACTTTCTGAAGAATTGATGAAATGCAAGTTATCTGTAGAGTCAATAAACGTATTTCGTTTTGAAGCTCTTTGATAATTTGTGATGAAGGTATTCCTCATAATGGTAAATAACCATGCCTTCAGGTTTGTGCCATTTTCGAATTTGTCTTGATTAGAAAAGGCCTTTAAGATTGTTTCCTGAACTAAATCATTCGCCTCTTCAAGATCTTTTGTAAGTTTCAAAGCGAAGGGTTTCAAATTTGAAGACTGCTCGCTTAAATGTCCACCGAATTCTAAAGCTGTCATAATGTTTAGTTTTAGTTACACAAAATTATTAACCTTTACTAATTTAGACCTTGTAATTGCGTTTTAAAGGCCTTTTTGTCTAACCAAAGTTAAACAAAACACATTATAACAACTACCTTTTTGTTTATTTTGTTTAACTTTTGTTAAACAAAAGTGTGTTGTTCCTTTTTAATCTCGTCAATTGTCGTAATCATGTCCTCTATTTTATTGAAGATGGTAGTTTTTTCACCGATTTCTAAGTCTTGTCCCACTACCTGACCGCCAGAAAGAAGAAGGTGACTGTTTGGAAAATCGTTTTCGAGTTTCGTCACATATTCTTGGATTTTTTCCATCCCTGGATAGGTAGTGAGCACTGTCATAATAAATTGAGGGCTGTGAAAATTGTAGATCTTTTTCAGATCTTCATGTGGTAAAGATTGACCAAGGTAAATTGATTTGAATCCTCTTGACCGAACAATATAATTGCAAAACAGTAAGCTGACCTCATGGAGTTCGCCATCCGGTAAGAATAGAAGATATTTAAGTGGGTTCTCGACCTGATCTACATATTGACCGTCAATTGCTACTATTATTTTCTGCCGAATAAGGTTGGTAATAAAATGTTCCTGAGCTGGATTTATAGATCCAGTTTGCCACATTATACCTATTCTAGCCAGAAATGGATAGATGATATTGACAATGGTTTGTTCAAATCCACTTTTAAGTATGTTTCTACTTAAAACTTTTTCAAACCGATCTTCATCAGTATCCAGCATAGCCAGTACCATAGCCTGAATTTGATCGTCTGTTTTATGTAAATTTTTTGAAACGTCAATGACCGATCTATGGATTTCTTGATCACTCATTTGAGCGATTTTTGAAATCTTATGACCATTTTCTTTTAGAAGAGCAATATTTAATATTAGCTTCAAATCAGAACTGCTGTAAGTTCTCACATTACCCTCAGTTCGACTTGGTTTAATAAATCCATACCTCTGCTCCCATATTCTTAGGGTATGAGCTTTAATATTTGATAAATGCTCTAGTTCCTTTATTGAATAACTTCCCACGGATTCTGCCTTAAAACTTTGTAGTGAAACCATCAATTATACAATTTTGTTTTGAATCATGTATTATGAAGAAACCGTTTAACAGAAATGTTTATTTATAACTTAACACTTCAAATAGAAGAAGGTGAAATTAGAGCCTTGAAAAAGTGGGTTACCACCGACCTTATCAATCGGGTTGAATCTAAATCGGGATTACGACATAAGAATTCTTTTGAACTCATGTTTGACCCAAACCCAGGAGTTACCATGGCATTGCAGTTTTCTACCGAATCTGAAAATGAGATTAACTCGTTTCGAGAGAACTTAAAATCGCTGGTTGAAAAAATGGTTCACAATAAGTTTGGCGGACGGGTTGTTTGTTTTGGAACGTTTTTGAAATCAGTCAAGAATTGATCCGGTACTTTTTACAAATTGCTTATTTGGGTACGAGGTTTCACGGCTGGCAAATACAAGAAAATGCACACACGGTGCAGCAAGAGCTAGAAAACGCCCTATCCACGTTACTCCGCTCATCAATTAAAATTGTAGGAAGCGGACGGACCGATACAGGAGTCCATGCTAGTGCTCAAATGGCCCATTTTGATTTAGAGGAGACTCTGGATTTGCAAAAAACTGTTCATCGATTAAATTCCTTCTTACCAAATGATATTGCCATTAAAAAAATTGTTCGAGTAAAATCAAACGCTCACGCCCGTTTTGATGCTTTAAGGCGAGGTTACGTATATAGGTTACATCAAGATAAGAATCCATTTCTCGATGGTATTTCCGCTTATATCCCTAATTCGTTAAATATAGATGTGATGAATGACTGTTGCGCTGTACTACTGAGACATTCAAATTTTCAGGCATTTAGCAAAGTAAGGACTAGCGTCAATAACTTTGAGTGCAGTCTTTTTTCAGCATCATGGGAACACAAGGGTGATCAAATTGAGTTTAATATTAAGGCCAATCGTTTTTTAAGAGATATGGTCAGATCTATAGTAGGCACGAGTTTGGAAGTTGGCTTTGGTAAGAAAAATATCGATTGGTTTGAAGAAGTGATTGTCGCCAGAGACCGAAGAAAAGCAGGGAGCTCAGCTCCGGCATGTGGACTTTATTTGGAAGAAGTAAGCTACCCAGAAGAAGTATTTATGTGAGATATCTGAATTGATTTCGCAAAATAGCGTAGCAAGGTATATTTAGGTTCAAGATTAATTCCTGAACTTATATGATAATAACATTATAATTGAAACTAAATTGGGAAAGGAAGAAATAAGTGGGAATGTAGTTGACTTTAAGGTCTTAAAAAGGCTACTACAGTATGCAAAACCCTATGTGAGACAGTTCTACTTAGTGGTTATATTGACTGTATTACTTGCAGTTATTTCTCCGGTTAGACCTTTTTTGATACAGCATACCGTTGATACTTACCTCATTGCAAAAGATATCAGCGGGGTTTCCAACATGATCATGATCATGATCGGACTATTATTACTTCAAACCTACATGCAGTACATACATACCTATTTGTCAAGTTGGCTAGGTCAGAATATAATCAGAGACATTCGTGTCAAGCTATATGACCATATTCAGCAGTTAAAACTTAAATTTTTTGATAAGACTCCAATTGGAAGACTGGTAACTAGAAATGTTTCTGATATCGAAACCCTTGCAGATGTTTTTAGTCAAGGTATTGCAGCTTTAATCGGAGACCTGTTACAGTTGATAGCCATATTGGCAGTTATGTTTTGGACGAACTGGAAACTCACACTGGTTTCTCTAGCAACATTTCCTTTGCTTATGTTGAGCACTTACGTTTTTAAAGAACGCATTAAGTCATCTTTTAATAATGTAAGGACGGCAGTAGCCAACCTAAACACATTCGTTCAAGAGCATATTACTGGGATGAGCATTGTTCAAATTTTCAATAGTGAAGAACGAGAATACAAAAGATTCAAAGACATCAATGCAGCACATAGACGTGCAAATTTAAAGTCTGTGCTCTATTATTCTATTTACTTTCCTGTGGCCGAGGTAATACAAGCGGCAAGTATTGGACTGGTGGTATGGTTTGGTGCTCGAGAAGCCCTAAATGAGACACTCTCTATTGGGGTGCTGGTCGCCTTTATTATGTACATTCAGATGTTCTTTCGTCCTATTCGAATGATTGCAGATAGATTCAACACCCTGCAAATGGGAATTGTGAGTTCTAATAGGATCTTTAACCTTCTAGATAATAGGACATATATCGATCGAAATGGAGATTTAGACGCGATAGAACTGAATGGGAGCGTAACGTTTAAGAACGTTTGGTTCGCCTATACAGATGATAACTTCATTCTAAAGGACCTTACTTTTGAAATTGAAGCGGGCAAGACCTTAGCCATTGTTGGTGCAACTGGGGCAGGTAAATCGTCCACTATAAATTTACTTAATCGCTTTTATGAAATTAATAAAGGAGAAATACTTGTAGATCAGAAAAATATTACTGATTATGACCTTAGTTATCTGCGTCAGCATATTGGCGTGGTGCAACAAGATGTGTTTTTATTTTCCGATTCAATAGAAAGAAATATAACACTTGGTGACCCAACGATTTCATTAGAAGACATTAGGTCCGCTGCTCAATTGGTTGGTGCGCTGAATTTCATTGAACAATTGCCCGGTAGCTTTCAATACAATGTACAGGAAAGAGGAAGCACATTGTCAGTAGGTCAAAGACAACTCATTTCTTTTGTCAGAGCCATGGTGCATAACCCTAAAATTCTGATACTTGATGAAGCAACTTCTTCAGTCGACTCTGAAACAGAAGCGATGATACAAAGGGCAACTGAAAATATAATGCGAGGAAGAACTTCAATAGTAATCGCACATCGCTTATCTACTGTTCAAAACGCTGATAAAATTATTGTCTTGGATCAAGGAGAAATTGTAGAAGTTGGCAACCATGAAGAATTGATAAAAATGGATGGGTATTATTCTAAGCTCCAAAAAATGCAATTTAACCACCTCATTGTTTAAAAAATAGGGTTAATTGCATCAAGCTAACCTATAAAAATTTTGAATTGTCCTAATTTATTAATCAGATTTGCGTGCTGTCAAACATCGTCGTCCATTAGAGTATTCTTGGAGCATCCTTCGTGTCTATTCTAGGATTTTGGGTTGGAAATGTCAAAAAAATAACTAGTATATTACTGGTATTTGCTAGTTGTCAACCATAAGTTATCTAATCTTTGTATTGATGGTAATAAATAATTACTAGAAAATGAATAAAGCCAATTAACTTGGCTTATATTAATTTCAAATGATCCATAATATGTATATATCATCATTTTAATTAAACTCATTTAGGGATAAGCTAAACGAAAAAATCAATGAAAATCACTATTGTTGGAACCGGCTATGTAGGTCTAGTAACAGGCGCATGTTTTTCTGAGGTAGGAATAGATGTTACCTGTGTCGATATTGATGAGAAAAAGATAGAGGGTCTAAAGAATGGTATTATGCCTATCTATGAGCCGGGCCTTGAAAACTTGGTAG
>CAYMST010000083.1:0-17609 GCA_964393115.1 uncultured Roseivirgaceae bacterium
ATCAGCTTCCTCAATTTCAAGGTGGGAAAATATGTCTTCATTCACTTCCTGAACTACCTCTTCGATATCGGTGTCATTTAGGTCCTCAACTAACTCATTAATTGTTAATTGATTCAGCTCTAAAAAATCAAGAATGTCTTCGTCCGATACACTGGCCAGCAAAAGCTCGTGACTTTGGGTGAAGCTTGTCGTTCGCTGATTATTTAACTGAGGCAATAAAAGTGTGGATGCTACTATTAGTATTATGATCACGGGCAGGGCATAAGCTACTTGGCGTGATTGTAAAAAAGCTTTGACTCCAGATAGCCATGGGTACTTCACTTCCTCAGGAAGTTGGCTTTGAATACGCATGGGTAGCTTATCAAAGTATCCATCAGGTACTTCGAATGGTGCTTTTTTATTTATTTCATCCAGTTTCACATTTACCTATTTTATTAATTAGCTATTTCTTGGACAGTATTTACATCACAAGGTTTAACGCTCAGTTAAAAAATGTTCGATTTTTTTGACCGCATGATGATAACTAGCTTTCAAAGCACCTACACTAGTGCCTGTAATTTGTGAAATTTCTTCGAATTTCATTTCGTCAAAGTATTTCATATTAAAAACCACGCGCTGCTTCTCAGGAAGTGTTAATAATGCTTTTTGTAACTTTATTTGAATTTCATCTCCCGATATACCTTGTCCAGCGTCGATTTTGTTGCTGAGTTCTTCATTGACATCTTTGATAGGAATAAAGAACTTTTTCTTTTTTTTGTTTAGGAAATTCAAACATTCATTTGTGGCTATTCGGTATATCCAAGTGTATAAAAGTGCGTCCTCTCTGAACTTGTCAATTCCTTTCCAGACCTTCAAAAAAACTTCTTGCGTTAGATCATCGGCATCATCATGATCGATAACCATTTTTCGGATATGCCAATAAATCCTTTCCTGATAAGTTTTTACCAAAAGATTAAATCCAAAGCGTTTTGATTCGGGATTTTTTAATTTTTGTATTAAATCCTTGTCCTCCAATGAATATTTGTAATTTTTGGTAAACTCCTAAAGTGGTTGCAACTTGAACGAATTTAATTTGTGAATTTATCTAAAATTTGCTTTTTGACAGTCTTGAATGTCAAAGAATTGCTATTATCGGTATGGAACACGATCAAAGAGAGAAAAGTTTGGTAGTAGGGATAAATGATTTGTTGGATGCTATTCTGAGTACGTCCAATTGGTTGAAGGATGAATTGAGCTTGAAGCTAAGGAAATATGGGCTTACAATACCTCAGTACAGTGTTTTACGTATTCTCAGAGAGCACTATCCGGCATCTGTAAAGGTGAGCGTGGTGATTTCGAGTATGATCGAGAAGAGTTCTAACGTATCACGCATAGTCGATAAGTTAGAGTTTAAAAACTTAGCGACACGCCGTCAATCTACTGCCGATAAAAGGGCTGTGGACGTGGTTATTTGTCAAAAAGGGATCGATATTTTAGATCAGGTCGACCAAGAACTTGTAAGGATCTCCAATGAACTGACCCTTACAAGTGCTCAGCAAGAACAACTGGGAATTCTTTTAAATACCCTGAAACAATCAGAATTGGCTTAAGCAGGTAGAATCATATTAATGGTGTCCACCAACATTTCAATTTGTTCTTTTGAGTGAGTAGGGAAATTGGCAATTCTAATATGCTCATTTTTAAATGGACCATACCCACTTCCTACGATTAAGCCTTTGTCTTTCAACGCACCAATGAGCTTGGATGACTCCATGGAGGATACCTCAGCTACACCAACAGTTTTTGATTGGTGAGCTTCATTCTTGACAAAAGCTGATAGATTAGGGTTATTGTTAAATAGGTGATAAAGAATAGCGGCTTTTTGTTCCGTTTCCTGTCTTATTTTATCTATTCCTTTGGATAACATATCTCCGGCAACATTGGCAAGTAAGTATAAGTTTAACACGTTGGGAGTTTCTGGAGTCTGACTTTTCAAAGCGCTTGCATGCAAACCCTGGAGTGTATGGTAAGAGCCGAGGGAGATGCCCTTTTCAGCTAAAGTAACCGCTTTAGTTAGGCACTTGTCGTTGTATATCCATACCCCTAACCCTGCGGGCAGTCCGAAACATTTCTGTACAGAAAAGTAAGCCGTATCTACCTTGCTAAAATCAATATTTATGTACGGCGTAGAGCTTACAACATCCAGTGCGATGAGTTTATCGGTATGTAAGTCTGATATTTTATACACTTCTTCCAATGGGTAAGCCGCTCCAGTACTTGTTTCATTTTGTGTGAACGAAATCAATTCAACTTCAGGTGAAATATCCCCATTTTTAGGTAAGGGGCATTTTCCTAATTCAGCCTTGGAAATACTTGGGTTTCTATGTAGTTGGCTTGCTATCTTGGCAAAACGTTCTGAAAAAGAACCGTTTACATAATGATGAGAAGACTTGTGGACAAGATTCTGAATGATACGTTCCCATATTTCTGTAGCTGATGAAGTAAAGGCAATGTGATGGGTGTTAGGTACGTTTAACAGTGTACGCAAGTTTTCTGTGGCAGCATTGAAGATCGCCTTGAATTGCGCGCTTCTGTGAGATATGCTAGGGATGCCTTCTTGAAAAGCTTTTTTGACATGGTCTTCTGCTGTAAAATAAACTTGAGAAGGCCCAGGAGTAAAAAAAATTGACTTTGTCATTATATCAAAATAAGATGGCAAAACTGCGAAAAAAATAAGATTTATAAGATCGTCATACTTAAATAATTTCTTTGATGGTCATGAACATATTTGTATTACTTTTGTATTCACGTTCGTTAATAAAGCAACTTATAAAGATATCCCGCAGGAGTCTGGACAAGTATTCGAACCTAACATTATACTAAATACCGGGCGACTTCGCCAGCTAAATCAGGCCTCATCCATTCGTGGACCTCGTGTCATTGACAAAGGATAACAGTGGAAGATTGAATTGGTTGAATAGCCTTAATCCTGTTCAAACGGGGTTCGATATCACTCCTGCCTGCGGGTTTTTTTATCCTAACAACAGGGTATCAATCTCGGAAGCTCTATCAAATTTTCTCTCTAAGCATATCATCAAGATACATATGGACAGTAACTCAAACGCTAAAGCACAGGTATCATTTAGATCTTTCCGTTGAAAAATGTTTTTATCCTGAAATAAAGTATCCAATGTGCTAATGATGTCATTAACATCCGTTTTTGCTCTTTTCACTAAGAGGAGTGTGCGTATTTTTATTTTGTAATAGCTTACATCTGTTTCATTTTCATCTATCAGAAGGGCATTGAATGCGTCTCTCAGGAGGTATATCTTCTCCATTATACTATCCGTGATGCTCATACGCAGTAATAGATTGGCCAGATGTTCGGTTCTTAAGTCTTTGGTATATATAAAGCTGACAAGAATATGTTTAAAATGTTCCAGCTTGTCTTTACTCAAAGGAGTAATGCCATTTGATGTTTGCACGTCGTTACTAGTAGAGTGGAGCACGTGCTTATAAGGTCCTTGCCAACCAAGGCTGTAGTTGGTTGGTTTGGCGAAGATGAAAGGTAGTGAAGCCTTTTGACGTAAGAAGATTGAGAGCGCTATTTGTGCTCTGTTTCGGTAGAAAGAAAGGTCGTTATCAAGCCCATTGCGATCTGCAATAATTAAGTCATGTGTGTAGTGTGCCTTAGTTGTGTTTAATTCTCTTAGATGAAAGGAAACGTTGTCTGATGCTTTATCGAGTCTTATTTTGTTATCTACTTTATACTCCCCATTGGACAATTCAAAATTGATAAGCGGGATGATATATTCTGATTTGGGATTCTTTAATGGTAGATTTGATTCCCATTCGTCGAATAATTTCTTGGATAGCTTTTCATTGAGGATGGTTAGACCATGCGTATAAATAGCATGTTCTATAAACTGCGCGAACACCGTATTTACTGAAAGGCTGAAGGGGTATTTAAGCTTCGTGTATTTAGATAAAAAAGAGTCCCAACTCTTAATGTTTTTATAGCGACCATGAGAGAAAACTTGAGCTATTTTAAACCCTTCAATATGATGAGTGCTGTCTGCTACAAACGATATATTAGAGCGATATATCTCAGCGAACTGATCAATTTCCTTCTCTCTAAACCGATGAACTTGGTGAGCTACGATGGCGAATCCATCCTGAAGAGCGCTTCTAAACGCCTCATAAGTAGATTGTTCATTCATTTAGCTTTTTTTACTGGTTGGTATCGACGCCTAAAAGTATTACAGGGTTAGTAATACCACAAAGCGTTATATCTACGTCGTAAAATTTTTCTGGTTTGCATAGCAAATGCCAATGCTAAATAAATAATAATCGGTGACCCAAAAGTCAGGAAAGAAGTATAGATAAAAAATAACCTGATACTAGTGGTCGGAATTCTGAGTTTATCTCCTAGTTTGGCACAAACACCAAACATGTAGTTTTCGATTAATGACTGCATTTTCATCATTCTTTGTTCAAAAATAATAAAATCTGGTCTAATTGTTGAAACGTCATTGATTCGATTATAATTTTTGTTTTAATATTGCGGTAGTTCGTCATAATGAAAAAAACAGTAAAGAACTCACAAATACTAATTAAAATGAAAAGAATTAGAATTGTTTCCAGCCTTATACTAGCCATTTTGCTTGTTACTGGGTGTAGTCCTCTTGGCAAGATGATTGACTTAGCTAAGGAAAAGCAAAATACAGAGGTGACCCCTGATCCACTAGAAGTTCATGCTGGAGAAGTTGGTTTTGAAGTGGCCGTAACTGTTCCTCAAGGCATGTTGAAAAAAGGTACTCTTTATAATGCTGAGCTTTACTACAAGTATGATGATAAAGAAGAAACGGTAGGTTCTATTGAGTTTGATTCAGATAATTATCCAGATAATGCTACTTCTCCAACGAAGCTTTCTGGTAAGTTTTCGTTCCCATATAAAGAAGTAATGAATCCTGGAGAGTTAGCGATCTCCGGTACTGCCAAATTGAAGAGCAGCGGTAAAACAGCAAGCTTTGATGAGAAAATTCCAGTTGCAAAGGGTATCATCACTACATCACAGCTTGTTGAAGACGTATATTATGTCTCATACGCAGATCATGGTTATAATGATAGTGAAGAGTTGATTCCAACAATTGTGGATTTCTTTTTTGATAAGGGAAGCCCGGTTTTGAAGTACTCGGAGAGAAACGGAGAAAGAGGTAAAAAACTTTCGGCATTCATAGCTGAAAAGAACGTAACGAGAACAGTGACTATTACAGGTGCTCACTCTCCTGAAGGTCTTGAAACAGTAAACACTAAACTTGCTTCTAAGAGAGCCGAGGCTATCGAGGCGTTCTACAGAAAGCAAATGAAGAAATACGACTACAAAGGTGCTGCTGACTCTATCAAATTTATTCTTAAGCCCGTAGTAAGAGATTGGACAGCATTCAAATCAGCTCTACAGGCATTTGACGATCTTGATGCTTCAGCGAAATCTGAAATTTTAAAAATCGTTAACGGTTCAGGTACTTTCGAGGATAAAGAAAAACAACTTCAAAAGCTTTCTTCTTATAAGGTATTGGCTAAGAAAATCTACCCTCCATTGAGAACGGCTAAAACAGAAGTGTTGACAGTTAAGCCTAAAAAAGCGAATTCTGAAATAGCTGTTTTAGCTAAGCAAATCGTCGCTGGTGAAGCTAACGCTGACACATTAAGCATTGAAGAATTTTTGTTTGCTGCTTCACTTACTCCAGACTTAGGGGAAAAAGAAAAGATATATGCTAGCGCTACTAAGAAAACGGAAAGCTGGGTTGCTCACAATAACTTAGGTGCAGTTTATTTAAGTCAAGCGATTGAAGGTGGAGCTAAGGCGAAACTTGTTGAGAAGGCTATTGCGCAATTAGAGATTGCTGCTAAGATGAGAAATTCCGCTACTGTATTAGCTAACTTAGGTACAGCTTATACACTTCAGGAGAATTATGAGCAGGCTTACGAGGCTCTAGCAAACGGTCTTAAAGCTTCTCCTTCATCAACAGATGCAAAAGGAATTAAGTCTGTTAAAGGAGCTATTGAAATTAGAAACGCTTCATACGAGGACGCTGTTGCTTCATTGTCTGGTGCTCAGGAAGAGGCTCTTGTAGTATTTGATAGAGGTTTGGCATTGTTGTTAAACAAAGAATATCAAAATGCGAAAACGTCATTCCAGAATGCGGCTGATCTAGACGGAGATTTAGCGATTGCTTATTATGGTGCTGCTGTTGCATCTGCAAGACTTAAGGAAGAAAATGATGTGATCAATTACCTTAAGAAGGCGATTGAAAAAGATATGTCTTTGAAGAATAAAGCGATCAAGGATTTAGAATTCCAAAATTTCGCTTTGAGTTCTGTTTTGAAATAAAGATCTAATTTGTAGAAAAAAAGCTCTTCAACCTGTTTGAAGAGCTTTTTTTATATACCCCTGGTTAATAAAATATGAGAGTAATACAGTTTAGAGAAGCACTAAGAGAGGCGATGGTCGAAGAGATGAGAAAAGATGAAAGCATCTTTCTCATGGGGGAAGAGGTAGCTGAATACAACGGTGCCTACAAGGTCAGTCAAGGTATGTTGGATGAGTTTGGCCCTAAACGAGTAATCGATACCCCAATAGCTGAATTGGGTTTTGGAGGACTTGGAATTGGCGCTGCGATGAATGGTTTAAGGCCGATCATTGAGTTTATGACGTTTAACTTTTCATTAGTTGCGATTGATCAGTTGATTAATAATGCTGCTAAGGTGAAGTCAATGAGTGGAGGACAGTTCAACGTTCCTATGGTGTTTAGAGGCCCGACTGGTAATGCAGGTCAGCTAGGTGCTCAGCACTCTCAAAATTTTGAAAATTGGTATGCGAATACCCCAGGGCTTAAAGTAGTCATTCCTTCGAATCCAAATGATGCAAAAGGATTATTGAAGTCTTCGATCCGTGATAATGACCCTGTAATATTTATGGAGTCTGAGCTTATGTACGGTGATAAAGGCGAGGTACAAGAGGGTGAATTTACTATTCCGATTGGAAAGGCAAAGATTGTCCAAGAAGGAAACGATGTTACTTTAGTGTCCTTTGGTAAAGTGATGAAAGAAACGTTGGCTGCGGCAGAATTATTAAAGAAAGAAGGTAAGTCAGCTGAGGTTATTGATTTAATGACTGTCCGACCAATCGACTATAAAACTATTGTAGAGTCTGTAAAGAAGACAAACAGATTGGTGATTGTAGAGGAGGCTTGGCCGTTGGCATCTATTTCAACGGATATCAGTCATCATGTCCAACGATTTGCTTTTGATTATCTGGATGCACCGGTGCATAGAGTAAATAGTGCAGATTTACCATTGTCATATGCGCCTACTTTGATTAAAGAGGTTTTACCAAGCACAGAAAGGGCTTTGGAAGCGCTAAAAAGTGTACTATATATGAATTAGGGTAGTTTCTAAGTCATATTACTTCATAAAAAAAGGCGGTTTGATAAACAAATCGCCTTTTTTTTGCCTAGAGCCTTGTGATAAATAATTTGAACATGCACTTTCTTATGAAGGAAAGAGCATTTCAGGCTATTTGATTAACCTTCGTTCTTAATGTTTTGCACTTCAACTCTAATTTCTTGAGCAAGGTTTTTTAAATCTTGCATTCCCTTGCGAACCCTAGTACCAGCCGCTTGGTTTTTCTTGTCATAGAACTTTTCGAAATCTCCTTCTAAATCTAAAACCAAAGATTTAAGCTGTTCAAATCTATCCATATTATTATCCTTTAACAGTTAGTGACTTTTATAAGGCTCAGCAATTTAATGAATAAGTTTAATAAAATATAGTTATAGTGCGATTTTAAGCTATTATCGCTCCTTCCACTCCTGCTTTTTTGTAATCACCTTGGTCAAGGCGGTTTTTAATAGTCTTAAACGCATCAATCGTACGTTCTACGTCTTTTAACTCATGTGAGGCAGTAGGAATGATACGAAGCATAATGATATCCTTAGGTACTACAGGATAGATGATAACCGAGCAGAAGATGTCGTGATTAAATCGTAAGTCTTTAATCAGATTAGCTGCTTCATATACACCACCTGAGAGTATAACTGGAGTCACTGGAGAGTCGGTCGTCCCGATGTTAAATCCATTGTCCTTAAAACCATTTTGTACCGCGTTAACAATGGTCCAAAGTTTAGCCTTGTGCTCTGGTTGATCACGAAGCAGTTCTAAGCGCTTGAGATTACCAATTACGAGTGGCATTGGTAGTGACTTAGCAAATATCTGAGAGCGAACGTTGTATCTCAAGAACTTAATGATTTCGCTATTTCCAGCTACAAAAGCGCCAATACTGGCCATCGATTTAGCAAAAGTAGAGAAGTAAAGGTCAATAGCGTCTTGTACTCCTTGCTCTTCACCAGCACCAGCACCGGTTTTACCCATGGTACCAAAGCCGTGTGCATCATCTACTAATAAACGAAACTTATACTCCTCTTTAAATTGGGCGATTTCTTTTAGTTTACCCATGTTACCGCTCATGCCAAAGACTCCTTCTGTTATAACCAATATGGCTCCTCCGGTTTCCTTGGTGATTTTTTGAGCGCGTTTTAGACTCTTCTCAAAGCCGTCCATGTCATTATGCGGGAAAACAATTCTTTTCCCCATATGCATTCTTAATCCGTCTATGATACAAGCGTGAGATTCAGCATCATAGACTACGACATCCTTTCTATCGATAACGGCATCAATAATTGACATGATACCTTGATAGCCGTAGTTTAGAAGCATAGCCTCTTCTTTCATGACGAAACTCGCGAGTTGCGATTCTAACTCTTCATGGTGCTTGGTGTTTCCGGTAAGCATTCTTGCGCCCATGGGATAAGCAAGCCCCCATTCTTTGGCAGCGTCAGCATCAACTTTTCGGATTTCAGGGTGGTTGCCGAGCCCTAAGTAATTATTAATACTCCAGTTAAGTACCTTCTTGCCGTTGAACGTCATGTGTGGTCCGAGCTCCCCTTCCAACTTAGGGAACATATAAAATCCTTCACCGACATCAGCATGTGTACCTAGAGGACCGCGATTTTGGAGTAATTTTTCAAATAAATCCATTCAGAAATTTTTAACACTTAGAGGACTTTGTTGAATGTCAACAAAAAACTTCGCAAAATTAATATGTATAGAAATTGTAGACAAATGAAAGCTCAAGTGTAAGATGTCTTTTGTGAATAGGATATTATTTAGATTGTTTTTTGAAAATTATGAATATTCAACTAATTTCAAAAGTTAGTTAGTCTAAATGAAGACTGCCAAAATGAATAATGTAGTGGATAACGAAGGAAAGCTGGATTTGGTGTTGGCCTCTTCTTCACCTCGGAGAAAAGAATTATTGACAAGGATGGGGTTTCAGTTTGAGGTGTATAAAGTTGAATTTGACGAGACCGTAGAGCCGCATTGGAAAACTGTTGATGTGGCACGGAAATTATCGGAGGGGAAAAACTATGCTTGTCGAAAAAAACTTTTGCTTCCGATTATTATTACGGCTGACACGGTAGTGATGAAAGATGGTAATATTCTGGGAAAACCACGAGATAAGGAAGAGGCATTACAAATGTTAAGTAATTTATCCGACTGTACACACGAAGTAATTACTGGTGTAACTATTAGCAGTGAAGTTAAAATGGTATCATTTTCGGATACCACTGAAGTTAAATTTGCGAAGCTGGAACAAGAGGAATTGGAATATTACGTTGACCAGTTTTCACCTATGGATAAGGCCGGGTCTTACGGTATACAAGAATGGATTGGTATAGTAGGAGTGGAGTACTTGAAAGGGTCGTTCTATAATGTTATGGGGCTTCCGACTCACCGGATTTACAGAGTACTAACTCAGGACTTTAATCTATCGGCGGTTTTTGCGCATAAATAATACTTAGCGCAATCGTCCGAATGAGAATGAGCGATTGCCATCTTAAGGTTATCAGATTGGTGGTCACCAGGTACTCTAATGTCGCGTGTCTTTCATACTAAGGAGTTAATCGCTAGAATATTTATAAATAGACCTTTTAAGTGCGTTGAAAGGAAAACCCTCTTTAGATTTAACCGGTTTTAGTTTTATTTTAGATACGGAACTTTATTCAATTTCATGGCTCACATTGTAATCTTAGGAAATGGAATTGCAGGTATTACTACTGCGCGCCATGTTCGTAAGCAATCAAACGATTCTATTACAGTTGTTTCGGGGGAAACAGAATACTTTTATTCCAGAACGGCGTTGATGTATATTTTCATGGGGCATATGACCTTTGATCATACTAAGCCATATGAAGATTGGTTTTGGAAAAAGAATAAAATTGATCTCGTTCACAAATGGGTAGAGGATATTGATTTTGATCAAAAGAAACTCGTTTACGCGGACGGCACTCATTTGGATTATGATAAACTAGTGCTGGCGGTGGGGTCTAAGCCAAATAAATTTGGGTGGCCAGGTCAAGATCTTCCCGGTGTCCAGGGACTCTACAGCTATCAAGATTTAGAGAAGCTGGAAGAAAACAGCAAAAAAGTACAAAGGGCAGTTATCGTAGGAGGTGGCTTGATTGGTATTGAACTGGCAGAAATGCTGTTAAGCCGTGGCATCTCTGTCACCATGCTTGTGAGAGAAAAGGGATTCTGGAGCAGCGTACTGCCGCAGGAAGAAGCGCAGTTGATTACGAATCACATACGCGAGCATCATGTCGACTTGAAGTTGGAAACAGAGCTAAAAGAAATTGTTGCTGGGGAGGATGGAAGAGTCACTAAGGTGATCACTAATACAGGAGAGGAAATCGCTTGTCAGCTGGTTGGGCTGACGGCTGGAGTATCGCCTAACGTTGAGTTTTTACGAAGCACCGAACTAGAGATTAATAGGGGGATAAGGGTTTCAAGAGCGTTAGAGACGAATATAAAAGATGTATATGCGCTTGGTGATTGTGCAGAGTTCACTGAACCTGTTTCTGGTCGTAGACCGCTAGAACAAGTCTGGTATACTGGTCGTATGATGGGGGAAGCACTGGCTAAGACGTTGACGGGTACACGAACTGAGTATAGCCCCGGTCCTTGGTTTAATTCTGCTAAATTCTTTGATATTGAATATCAGACCTACGGCACTGTTTTGTCCAAACTTCCAGAGAATCAGGTTGGGTTTTACTGGCAAGCAGAAAATCAAAATGTAGCGGTTCACGTGGTGTTTGAAAAAGCCTCAGAAAAGTTTGTTGGTATTAACGTATTTGGTGTCCGCATGCGGCACGAGCGCTTTGATAGGTGGCTTAGAGATGGGGTGAAGGTAGAATTTGTTTTAGAACATCTGAAAGATGCCAATTTTGATCCTGAGTTTTTTAAGCCGTACGAAGAAAGTATTTTAAAAGCCTATAACATGGCATTTAATAGAGACTTAACACCTAAGAAGAAGAGTTGGAAAAGAATTTTTAGCCTAAGTAATTAAAAGATCAAAATGAATACGGATAGTTTGTCTTTAGCGGAAGCGAAACAAGTCAATTGGATGCAAAAAACAGGACTGATCTTAGGACTGTCAGGTGTTTTCGTCTTCTTAATTTCTTGGGCAGGAGTTGAGCTACCAGCGGCGCCCTCTTTATTTTTTATGATAACCACGGTACTCGTAGGTACAGTCCTGTATACGTTTGGAACATACAGCAAATCTCCTGCAGGGATTAAGAATAATGGTGTTTGGACTGGTTCGCTGACTTCCCGAGGGGTGCTTGGGTACACCTTAGGTATCGTATTGACGGGGTTCTATTGTTTACTTTACTGGTATCCGATGTATTTAGGGCAAGGTCAAGATGGTGCCGCCAATACCGGGTTGGTTGCTTTGTTTGATCCATTATCTATGTTTTTCAAAGGTCAAGCTGCTTCGCAGTGGTTTGTTTACGGTACGATCTATACGTTGGCTATCGTTAGCCTTGGCATCAAGTTCATCTATAAGTACCGACATAACCGATATCAAATCATCCGTACTGTAGTAGTGATGATTTCTCAGTTGTTTTTGGCTTATCTCATACCAGAAATTTTGGAAGGACTTCATGCAGACCAACCTTATTTTAATAAGGATATCAAAAATATATGGCCTTTAAATTACTACTTCTTTCATGACTGGCATTTAAACAATATGACTTCCTCAGGCCCTCTGGGTATGTTCTATTTGGTCATGGGGTTAGGGATGTTTTTGGTAGGGACCCCGGTGTTGACTTATTTTTTAGGTAAGCGTTGGTACTGCTCGTGGGTTTGTGGCTGCGGAGGTCTTGCGGAGACTGCGGGTGATTCATTTAGGCATTTGTCGTCTAAAAAATTAAGTGCTTGGAAGGTTGAGCGTTGGATGATTCATACCGTGATGGTATTGGTTTTTGTGATGACTGTAGCGGTGCTCTATGGATATTTCACTGGTGAAGGCAAGTTTTTGGGGCTTGATATCTATTATACTTTTAATAGGCCCTATGGTTTTTTGATAGGGGCTATGTTCTCTGGTGTAATCGGTGTTGGTTTTTACCCGCTACTTGGTAATCGTGTTTGGTGTCGGTTTGGATGCCCACTTGCTGGATATATGGGGTTGGTACAGCGGTTCAAGTCGCGATTTAGGATAACCACAAATGGTGGTCAGTGTATTTCGTGTGGGAATTGCTCCACGTATTGCGAACAAGGTATAGATGTTCGTTGGTACGCTCAAAGAGGAGAGAATATCGTAAGAGCTTCTTGTGTGGGATGTGGAATATGCTCGGCTGTTTGTCCGAGAGGTGTCTTAAAACTAGAAAACGGCCCTGAAGAAAAAAGAACAGAAGGGAGTTTAATTGGTTAAAGAATATAACATTCCAATTCTTTAGGTGTTATCGTAACCATGAAAACACCTAAAGGACTCGCGAAAAGGCTCCATAAAAGATACACCGGTTGGGCAATGGTGACCGGAGCAAGCTCAGGGATAGGTAAGGAACTAGCCCTGCGATTGGCAGATTGTGGATATAACCTCATAGTAACGGGTAGACATAAGGATCGATTAGATGACCTTGCCGCACAGCTTCAGCGTGAGAACGGTGTCTGTGCGTTGGTGAAAGATGGAGATCTAGGTCAGAAAAGGGAAGTAGAAGACCTAATTGCCTTTTCAGAGGATTACCCAATTGGCATAGCCGTTATGAATGCTGGTTTTGGCTCTTCTGGTTCGTTTACTGAGGCGGACCTGTCAACAGAGATTAGTATGCTAAACCTTAATTGTCAGGCGTTGATGATGCTTACGCATCACTTTTCCAATAAGTTCGTTTCTAACGGTGGTGGGGGTATAGTACTTATTAGTTCGATGTTAGGTTTTCAAGGAGTGCCTTTCTCAGCTCACTACGCGGCAACTAAGTCCTATGTACTATCCCTTGGTGAAGCGTTGACCGTAGAGCTAAAGCCGAAAGGTGTCGACGTGCTTACGGTAACACCAGGTCCAGTAAGAACAGGCTTTTTCGCAAGGGCTGGTATGCTAGTCGATATAGCTATGCCAGTATCTAAGATAGGGGTGAGTATACTTAAGTCGTTAGGTCGTCAGGAAAGAATACTGCCTGGTATGCTAGCGAAGATATTAGTCTACTCTTTGAGAATGTTACCCCGATGGATCAAAGTACGGATCATGGGGTCGGTCATGCGCAGAATGAGTAAATCAGAAAGGTAGAAGAAATATTATCCCTAGAACAAAAAGAAGTTAGCCACTTTTATCAATCCGTTGGTACCAACAAATCGAGCGGTGTAATTGCCTGGTTCCAAATGGTATATGCCCAGATCTTGCTCAAAGGACTCACCGAAATGGGTGAGGTGTAGGTTGCCCCGTAAGTCGTAAATGTATAAGGTGCCACTTCTCATCATGGTGTTGTTAAAAGATAATGATTTCACTTGGTTGTTAAACTGTAACCAACTTTTCATAAGCTTGCATTTGATCTTCATAAGTCTCATGCAATACTTACGTGGGCTGGTTCGTTACATCGACTTAGCTTAGTCCATTCTAGTCGAATATTCGATAAAGGTAGTGCTTTGTGGTGACATATAAGCTACTATCAAAACCCCATGTGCAATTCGTCGTTTGGTCAGGAATAGGAATGACTTTTACTTCTTCTCCTGCTGGTGAAAAAACAGTTATTCCACCAGGGCCCGCCACATATACGTAGCCCCTAGCATCTGTGGTCAATCCATCTGGAAAGCCTTTTCTATCAAAGTGTGCAAACTTTCTTTTTTGGGAGGCGTTACTGTCGTGTAAGCTCCATACATAGATATCTCTTGCTTCAGTATCAGTAACGTATAGCTTGTCTTCATTTGGGGACAGGGCCAGACCATTTGGTCTAGCTAGAGTGCTGTCAACAATGGATAGGGAACCGTCGGTTTGAAACTTAAATACTCCTGAGAAGCTGAGTTCTAACTTTCCCTTGGGTGTCCCGTACGGTGGATCCGTAAAAAAGATGGTTCCATCCCGGGTTACGATGACATCATTAGGAGCGTTTAGCCTTTTGTCGAGGTAGTGAGAGACTAAAGTTTTAAGATGTTTTGCTGAGTCGAGTACAGCGATACTTCGTGTACTTCTTTGGGTTGCTATTAATTCTCCACTAGGGTGTATAGCCAACCCATTGGAGTTGTTAGAAGGGGAGAGGTATGGAGTTACTTTTCCATGTTTAGTTAACATATAAATGGCATTCTTAGGTATATCACTGAATACGAGTCCTTTCTCTGGGATAAAAACTGGCCCTTCTAAAAATTCGAACCCAGAAGCTACCTGCTCTATTTTCGGGTTTTGGAGCGTTGGTTGGCTCATGCCCCAATGGCCGGAAAGACTTATTGCCAGTAGTATGAAGATTCTGTTATGTGACTTTTTGAGTTTACTATTGACTATTTCGAATTGGCAGCGTGCAAAAACCATCCTTTGATTTTTTTCGCAATTTATATCACAAATCCTATTATACATTATATAGAATCCAGAAGCTAATGACACAAAAGAGTAGGTTTTAATGATTTATAGCTAGATTTTATGTCAACTCTCAAATAGACTTTACCTAAATATGATCTCCTTTGCAGTTAAGAGAACCTGTACGGATTATGACGTATGATTCGCAGCTTTTATAGAAGTATATCTTTTATCGTCAGCTACATTCTTAAAAATTATACCCAAAATGTAAACCAGGTTCGCCGATAAAGAACTTAGACCACTTGTCGTCAAGTTGCTGGAATGATTCCGGCATTTTTGTTTGAATAGGACGATGTGTTATAGCTATTGACGGCTGCAGGAAAAACTTATCATTGAATAACTTTATGTGACAGCCCAAGCGGTAGGTGTTAAAAACTTGAAAGCCAGTGTCTATTTTTTGGCCTTCATCGTTTACGAAAGTCTGCCAAGCATTCATCACATGAATACCGATATAAAATCTGTTTCCTAAAAACCGTTGATAGGCCATCGCAAATCCTTTTTCACGTATATAACCAGGGAATTTCTCATCAGGGGATTCAAAGGACTTGCCATAGGGGATCCCTAGTGACCAAGCATATTTCCATGTTTTCACTTCTAATGAGATGACGTCTTTCCTTGTGAAGCGATAGCCAAGATTTAGCTGTGCAAAATCAGGAGCATTGTCATCCGGCACTAAATTAGCCAGCATGAATAAGGAGCTACCAATGAAATACCTTGTGCTAATACTGTCTTGTTTGACGGATTGAGCGTCGATTTGAGACGTGATTATAGTTATGAAGACTAAACATAGCCATGCTGTTTTACTTTGCATATTTTTCTAGTTTTAAAGTGATAAAACAAAACTAGAATGGGGCTTTGTCTCCTAACGATCACTTAAGTTAAGTAATGCCATCAACTTTTGTTTTTCTTCAAAATTCTTGCTCTCAGCCGACTTAATGATTGAGGTTTAATGCCTAAGTAGCTGGCTAACTGGTGTTGTGGAACGCGCTGCACAAGGTCTGGCCTATCTTGTAGTAGTTTTAGGTATCTTTTTTCCGGTGAAGAGGTTTTGAATGTGTCAAAATCAATTTGTTGTTTGGCCAAAACTTCTTCGGAAAGAATTCTACAAAGACTTTCGAATTTTGGGAATTTACGGAAGGTCTCAACTTCCATGTCTGGATTTCCTATGGTCAGAATAGTGTCCTCAACGCAGGAAATGGCATATTCTGATGGGGAGCCATTGGTTACACAATGTGGCGTTATTCCTTCCATCTCCGTGTAAAACGCGGTGGTTTTTTCTTCGCCATCGATGATATAAAACGTCCGTATACACCCTTGGAGAACAAAGTAACCGTCTTTTGATTTTTGCCCTTTTTCTAGCAAAACCGTTCCCTTATTCACCGAGTGAAAGATGTCCAAGGAGATGATGGCATTCTTTTCCTCTTCGGTAAGGGATATGTATTTGGATATGAAAGTGAATAATAAATCCTGTGAGGTCAGTCTACTCATGGTGAAACGATGATGTATGTAATACTAATCAACTTATCACATCTAAGGAAAGTCTTCTCAGACTCTTTTTGATGAGAAGGAGGACGGACGTGAGGTTATTAAGCTCCTTGTCAAATCTTTAAATTGGCTATTTTGTAGGATAAATTACTGGTGGATGTAAAATGTTATTTGGTAATAGTAAATATACGCAATTGCGTTTTTAGGATGTTGTACACTATGATTTGAACGAATCAGGTGAAATAAGCTTAACCTCACCATTTTCGCTAACTACTAATTTTCGTCCTAGTAAAGCCTTCTGCTTTCTTAACTTCTCAGCGGATATCGACATACCTTTAAGTATTACCTCTCTAAGTTGCTGTAAATCTGAATTTTTCATCTCTTTTTAAACTTAACTAGTTTTTCAAACCTAACCTCATCCAAAACATCCAAGTCTGTGTCTGTCGATTGTTCGAATATCAATATTGGTTCTGAATTGGAATTATCAAAAACCATTGAGTAATCGCAAACTGGCAAATACAAATCAAACAGATTCTGGATGCCTTTTAAATACCTTCGTTCAATAACATCCTTGGGAATATCATGCCCACCTTCCTCGACTCTTGTCTCAACCCTCCTTTTGGCTAAATCAATTGAATCTAACCAGTAAAATAATAACGTAACACGGTAACCCAAACTCTGAGCGTGCTTAACCTTGGTAACATAGCTTCGAGTAGATAAAGTGGTTTCAAAGGCAAAATCAGCTCCTTCTCGCATCAACTCTTCAATCCGTTTCAACATCAATCGCCCAGCATCAACTGCAACGGAATCTGTATTAAAAGGTGATAACCCCTTAGCTATTTCATCCGCATTAACGAATTCTTTACACTCAAGTATTTCTGGCAGAATATTGAAAGAAGCCGTGGTTTTCCCCGCTCCATTGCACCCTGCTATTATGTAGAGGTTTTTATTACTCACGTCACAAAGATAGGCCCGTAAAATCGCAGAAAGAAAAAGTGTACAACAAAAGCTGATCTCGCCATGCTGTGTTCTGCTAGATTCAGCTTGACTACTTTCTGGTTGCGCCGGAAAAACTTCGATATCCCCCATTTAAAATGAAAATGTTGCGATGAAAATCGAAGATTTTCCTAATTTGTGTCTAAATCATTCTGCTACCCAATCAGCACAGCGGATAGCTGATCGTTCT
>CAYMST010000084.1:0-17590 GCA_964393115.1 uncultured Roseivirgaceae bacterium
ACTCAATCAGCAAACGAGCAAAAGAAAATAGTCTTGGTCAATAAGCTATGCTTATTGGCTATGGTGATGAATTTAGCACTGGGGGTCGGCGTCTATTTTCTGGAGCAAAATCTTGGCATAGTCCTACTTCATTTTTTAGGCGTTATAATACATGCCATAATTGTCTGGATTCAGAGCGTAAAAAGATTTCTTATCGCCAGAATAATCATATGGACTTTCAACTTTGGAGCACTCTTCTTTTTTGCGCGGTACCTAAAGCCTGATATTCACAATGAATACTACTTTGCCATCATGGCGGTATTACCACTAATCCTTTTTGATAGAAATTGGCTGATTTATACCGGTTTAGGCCTGTCTATAGGAGCCTTTTATGTTATCGAGTTTTGGAACATGTTCTTTAGTCCAATCCATTTAACTACCGAAGATAAAATGGGCAATAGCACGATGTTCTTATTTACCATATTATTCTTCATGGTTAATTATTTCAAATCATTAAATAAAAAAAACGAACAAGCCCTTGAAGAAGAACGGAATAAAGCACTAAAGGACAAAGAAATAATTGAGGATCAAAGAGTTAAATTATTAGAATTGAATAAGTTTCAATCACATTTTTTTGTTAACATCTCTCATGAAATTAGAACACCGCTTACTTTAATCATGGGAAATAATGAGACTGCCAGAAGGCAATGTGAATCCTATTTGAACACAGATGAACTATACACCTTTGACAATATTCAACTCCAAACTGAAAAAATCAAAACCATTGTAGATGATGTCATCGACTTATCCAAAATGGACACCAGTAGCTTTAAGTTGAATAAAAGAGTGATTGACTTATCCGCATTTGTCAAGAAGGTGTTCATTTCTTTTCAGCCAGCATTTCAACAGAAACAAATAAGCTTCATATTACAAGCTACACGTGATAATGCTATTGTGGAGGTAGATACGTTGTTTATGGAGCGTGCATTCAATAATATCTTCTTGAATGCGCTCAAGTTTACCCCAGAGCAGGGGGAGGTCAGGGTATCGACTCTTGTAGAAGATAATGAAGCGGTCATCAAGATTAGTGATAACGGAGTAGGAATTCGTAAAAGTGAATTACCACACGTGTTTGATCGTTTTTATCAAGGAGATAACCGTATCAATAAAGCTGGCGGAAGTGGTATTGGCCTGGCATTTACAAAGGAAGTGGTTTTACTGCATTCAGGTAGAGTATACATGGACAGTGAGTTTGAAAAAGGGACTACTTGTTCTATTCGACTACCGTTAACTCTTAAGCCAATAGATGCTAAGGTGGAAGTGACGACTCCCGAAGCCAGGAGAAAGGTGCGACCTGTAGAGTTACCAAGAAAGGAAGTATTGGGTGAACAACAGACGATCTTATTAGTAGATGACCATCCAGAAATGCGAGAACACATCAAAGAATTACTTTCAGATTACGCTTTTGTGGAAGCTGCGGATGGTTTGGAGGCCTTGGAGCTTTTATCTCAGGAAAAAGTGGATTATATCATTTCCGATTATATGATGCCGAATATGGACGGGTTGGCTTTTGTAAAGGCATTAAAAGAAAAAGGCATTTATACCCCCTTGCTCATGCTAACGGCCAGAATGGATTTAGAAGCGAAACTTAATGTCTTACAATTGGGTATTGATGATTATATCACCAAACCATTTAACCGAGAAGAGTTGAGAATTAGGGTTGAAAATGGGCTTAAAAATACGGATAGTAGAAAGAAATTCTTAATCGAAATTGATGAAGAACTGGCTGGTGAGGACCAAATATTTCTAGATAAGCTGAAGCATATTACAGAGGAGAACTGTCACAGAAAGGAGTTTTCGGTTGAAGAACTTTGTCATCAAATGAACACGTCAAAGAGTTCATTATTTCGAAAAGTTAAAGGTATGACTGGCCTAGGTCCAAATGAATTTATCAGAGAAGTCAAACTTCAGAAAGCACGTAACTTTATTCATCACGAACGATTTAAGACGATCAAGCAAGTTGCATATGCGGTGGGTTTTACTAAGCCCTCTCATTTTACCGAACTATACGAGAAACGGTTTGGTAATCGACCGGCTTTGGCGTAGGCCTGTAAAGACGGCGACAGAAAAGATCTTACATTACCACGGGTATTAGTCCTTCCTAGAGAAACATATTTTGTTTGAAGATCCTTGTAGATTTCACGCCCCTACGTACGGTGAAATAGTGTGTATTCGGAGTCTACCAAAAGATGTACTCACAATTTTGCTAGACGCAGAGGAATAGTGGCCACAGTAAATGAAATCGGAGAAGGCCTTTTATAGCTCGGATTCAGTTTTACTACTAGATGAGCTATGCTATATCTTGATAAATTTATATTGACCTCCACTTAAGGTGTTCGTATATATCCATTTCTCTCTAGGTAAGAGTAGTGGTAACAATATGTAAATTCTAAACACTCGTAATCCTCTATCTTCGAACTACATCAATTAATAATAATGCTTTATTAAATGTTAATTCATGAATTCTGAGTTTTCCGGATCAATGAAACATTGATTAAAGATCTTATTAAATGATGATTAAAAATGTCAATAACGAAGTCCTATCAAGGATCATAACGAATCAATCGAAAAATGCAAAGTAGAATAGTTCTATTTTCTTGCCAACCATTTATGCTGCATTATTCTACTTCCTCTCGGGGGTTGGTTGTGTATCCAGTTGCCGCGCAAACAATTCCTAACACTTAAATATGTAGATTATGTACAGACCTATTCAGTTTTTAGTACTGATGCTTTTAGCATCTCAGATGTTGGCACAGCCAGTCTTTGGCCCGCCGTCTTGTCGAGATGTTCGCACTTGGCCGTATTCTCAAAATTCAATTTGGAATATACCTATTAGAACCGGTGCTCAGTATCATCCGCAGCCGGTTAGTCCCTCTCACATTGATGGTATTCAAGCCGATTTAGATATTATCATTTTGACGCCAGATGCACCTAAAATGAATATCTACGGTACGAAGTACAGATGGCAAGGAGGAACAAACCCTACAACGCGTTGTGAACGATACAACGATTTTATTCACTTAAGCATGCCAATACCGGAAAATTATGTGACGCTCTTTTATAAGCAAGAACGTCCAAATAACGCTGGTATTATTATGGACGAAAATGGAAGGACGTTAGTTCAAGTTCAACCTTTTCAGTCATGTGGTACTTATGCTACATCTGGGCTAAAAAACTCGAATGGTTCTCCAATAAACGAACTTATTAGGACTCCAGATATCGATATCTACGGGGATGGAAGAAGAGGTATGCACGGTGGTTCTGGTCTCAATACAATGGGAGGAGCTATTCGCTTAGGAGAGCTAATATCACCAAATATCGATGCCATGCGACATGCCTTGAAAATAAGCTTTCCTGGCGAACAGTATCTATACTTCAACAGTAGCACGAATAAGGGATATCGGTGGCCAGCGGTGAAACACGATTCAGGAGCAAAAAAGTTCTATTTGAGTAACAACCCTGAGGCACAGATTGGATGTTTGAGAGCACTCAAACCAGATTTAGATATTAATTCATTAGGGTTGGAAACTCTTGCGGGTAAAAAACTTGCTTGGACGTTACAAAATTATGGTGCCTACCAAGTAGAAGGAGTTCCATGGCAGCGTATGATGATAGCCGTAGAAGAGGGTCCAAATGGTTCGGTAGTAGAGGAGTTTCTGGATACTTATGGATGGGAGTTTGTATCTAAAGACAAAGCCAACAACCCTTGGGTAAAAGACTGTTTGAAAATTATTCAGCATCTATATATTGTAAAGAATCATACCGAAGATACTCCAGGCGGAGGAGGATCACCATTGCAACCGCTCGCACCTGATTTCTGTGGTGGCACAGGAGAAAACTTACTAGGGACAGCAGCAAAAATTAACTTTCAACCTAGGACTTCTCAAGTACCAAATGGCTACTTGGTTGACGCGGGTGATGTTTATAGTAATAGACCGTCTGGGTTGACCTATGGATGGTTAAGCGAAAGTAATACGAGTAAGGCTAGTGAACGTGACTCGAATATTGATTTAAGATTAAAGACTTTAAACCACTTCAAAAATCGAAGTCAAAGAACATGGGGTATTGCCGTTGAGAACGGTCAATGGGATTTGGTGTTATCATGTGGTGAGCCTAGATTCAGCGATCAAATAAATAATCTTGATATTGAAGGAGTGATTGTTAACGATCCTGATGGGAGTGATAATTTTGATGAGTATACACTAAGAGTTACAGTAACAGATAATCAGCTTACCATCAAGCAGGCTCCAGGAGGAAACAATGCTAAAATCAATTACATAGACCTTACACCGGTAAATCTTAATCCAGGCACGAAATATCAGTTATCGGTGAATAGTGGAATTGGTGATGGGCAATATGCAGCAGGAAACATAGTGAATATCGTTGCTGATGCAGCACCTACAGGTATGGTATTTGACCGGTGGACAGGAGACGTCTCAACAGTAGCAAATGTCAATGCCTCCAGTACCTCTATTACGATGCCTGCTAATCCGACGACGATTACGGCTACTTATCGTGAACAGGTCATAGTTACTTATCAGCTAACCGTGAGTAACGGTAGTGGTAGTGGAAGTTATGAGGAAGGCGCCACTGTTTCTATTCAAGCGGATGCCGCTCCTTCAGGAATGGTATTTGACCAATGGACCGGTGATGTGTCTACAGTGGCAGATGTTAGTAGTGCCATGACCACAGTGAGTATTCCTAATAACTCAGTTTCTGTTTCTGCAACCTATACAAGTGCTCCGGTAGGAGGAGAAGTTGTTGCTATGATAAACTTCCAACCAGGAGGAGCAAGTACTCCAAGTGGCTATGTTGTCGATGATGGAGATGCTTACGGAAACAGAGGAAATGGATTCTTTTATGGTTGGTTAGGGAATAGAAACAACAAGACTAGACAACGATCCGGTGGTGCTGAGGCGAAACTTAGGACCCTGAACCATATGAGAAACGGTAGCGATCGTGTTTGGGAATTTGGGTTGACCAATGGAACATATCAACTCGAGATAGGTTGTGGTGACGCGCAATACTCTGATCAAATTAATACCATAGATGTAGAAGGAACAGTCATCAATGACCCTGACGGTCAGGATAACTTTGATATTTATGACGTAACGGTTACAGTAACTGATGGTAAATTAACTATTCAGCCAGCAAGTGGTTCTTCTAACCCTAAAATTTGTTATATAGATATTCGTACTTCTGGAGGGATAACTCCACCACCGCCACCAATGGAATATACGGTAACGGTTGTAAATGGTACTGGTGATGGAAGTTATGAAGAGGGTAGTATTGTCAATATTGTAGCAAATCCAGCACCTGCAGGTCAGGAGTTTGATATGTGGTCAGGCGATATTGCACAAGTGGCTGATGCTTCCAGTTCTGTTACAACACTTACAGTCTTGAATGCTGATATCACGGTGATGGCAACCTATAAAGACCTTCCGCAAGATGATTGTCCTTCTGTTAATTTCTCCATTGAGGCTGAGGCCAACGGAAATACTATGAATGGCACGACGCGGACCAATAACAAGTCGGCTGCCTCAGGAGGTGTTGTGGTAGGATACTTAGGTAGAAATTCAAATAATTACCTGATAATCAATAATATAAATGTACCGTGTACGGATGATTATCGAGTTGAAGTAGACTATATCAGTGGATCAACAAGAACGATTTTCTTGTCAGCTAACAATAGTGGATCTACCTCACAATCTGTGAATTCTGGTGGCTGGAATAAGGTAAGTTCATTTACGAAAACGATGATGTTGAATGAAGGATCTAACTCAATAAAGTTCTTTAATAACAATGGCAAATCACCTGATATTGATAAGATAACCATCACATCCATCAATGGAAATTCTCGTGAAATAGCCCTTTCAAATGATGCAGAGCCGATGATGCAGGTTTATCCAAACCCAAGCAATGGAATACTGAACGTCAGTTTAGTAGGGTTCTCGCAGGGGCAAAAGAAAATCTCAATATTGGATTTCCAAGGTAAGGTACTCAGAGAAGTGAAGACAACTCAGCGTTCAATTCATTTCGATCAGAAATATAACCTGGGAGTTTATCTCATTAAGGTAGAAGCCGATGGCAGATCCCTATTAAAGAAAGTAGTCGTTAAATAGTTTTTGTAAATATGATAAGAGCGGGAAGGTAAGCCCCTTCCTGCTTTTTCTAGTATTGTGGGCTATTGGACGAAGTGATTTAAATATACATGGAGTTAAAGTAATATGGTAAGAGGTATTTTGTTTAAAGCGATGTTGTTACTGGTCTTGGTATCAGGATTAAATGAAGTAGTCAATGCTCAATCAATAAGAGATCCTTATGTCTGGCCTTACGATCAAAGTTCTATTTGGAACATGCCAATAGGGGATAATGCACGGTATGTGCCTCAACCTATTGATCATACGCATGTTGATGGTATACAGGCGGATATGGATATTATTATTATGAAGCCAAACGCTGCGGATATGGAAATTTATGGAACACGGTTTAGGTGGAGTAGTGAATCAAATCCTACCACAAGATGTGAAAAATTTAGTGATCGAGTACTGGAACGTTTTCCCATTCCGGCCGATTATAAAACGATATTTTATAAGCAGGACCGACCCAATAACCCCGTCATTATTTTGAAGCGAGACGGAAGGACACTATATCAAACACAACCCTTTCAAGCCTGCGCTGGGGGATATGCGACTTCTGGTTTGACAAAACCATACACGGGACATGTGCTTATTACCAAGCCGGATATGGACTTATTTGGTGACGGTAGAGTAGGGATGCATGGAGGATCTGGACTCAATACAATGGGAGGAGCCATTCGATTAGGCGAGCTATTGCCCGGTGCTCCTCCAATGCGTCACTCATTGAAGATCAGCTTTCCTGGCGAGCACTATTTATATTATGATGCTTCTACACAAAATGGATATCGATGGCCAGCTGTTCAACATGATATTAATGCTCCGGATAATTATTTGGGAAATAATGAAGAGGCGAAAATTGGTTGCTTAAGGGCTATACCCGCTTCTGTTGATTTAGAAAGCTTGAACTTAGAAACCATACCAGGTAAAAAATTGGCTTGGACCCTACAGCATTTTGGTGCTTATCAAGTGGAGGAAGTTCCATGGGCGAGGACAATGATCGCGGTGGAAGAAGGGCCTGATGGATCCGTAGTAGAAGAGTTCAAAGAAGTCTATGGGTATGACTTTGTTACCAAAGACAAAACGAATAACCCGTGGTTTCGAGATATCATGAAAATCATGCCTCATATGCATATTGTAGCCAATAATTTCCAAGAAAGCGTAGGTGGTGGAGGAACTCCTCTGGTTGAACTGGCCCCGGAATTTGGAAAAACAGGAAACCTAGCTCCATCTATCGAACTGATCGTTGCGGAAGAGAATTTCACTATGGGCGATTCAATAGTTTTAAAAGCAAACGCTTCGGACATGGATGGAACTATAAAATCTGTTTCTTTCTATGCCGATAATCAACTTATTGGAACTGATTCTACTGAACCGTATGAAATCAAGTATCTCGTTGAGAACAACAGTCCTATTAGCTTTTTTGCCAGTACAATGGACGATCAAGAGCGATACACAGGATCTTTCCCTTTTAGATTTAACCCGACCAAAGCGAACGGTATTTCAGTCTCCTGGAAGAATAATACGGCTGACACCGTTGATATGGGAAGTCCTTTAACTATCGAGGCGGAGGTTTCTTCTACTGTTGCAATCCGCAGAGTAGATTTTTACCATGGATTTAGACTAATTGGATCAGATAATACTGCTCCTTATCAGCATATCATCCCTAATGTAAGTGATGGCGTTTATCACCTTTCGGCGAAGGCTGTCGCGGTAGATGGAACAAGTAATTTATCGACAGTTAGGTCACTGGTAGGAAAAAACATTTCCAATGATGCACCTCAGGTGTCTGTGACATCGGATAAAGAGGTGATAGCACCAGGGGGGATTGTGATATTAAGTGGCTCAGCACTTGATAGAGATGGTTTTATAGATTCTTTAGAGATATATCAAAACGGAGAAAGAATATATGTAACAACCACAGCATCTACTAATTATGTGGTTAAGGATCTGGAATCTGGAAGTTATAATTTCATCCTTAGAGCTTACGATAATAGCGGAACAGTAGGGGAGAGCCGTGAATTGTCGGTAACGGTGAGTGAAGCGGTGGTAAATGAAGTAAGCAATATGAGTCAGGATATCATCCTTTTCCCGAATCCAACAAAAAAAAACAGTAAAGTAAAAATAGAGGGACTGAATGCAAGTCACTATGGCGGGACAGTTATTGTTAGTGATTTGGCAGGTAAAGAGGTCGTAAGTCAAAAGCTTTCTTCAGGATCTATGGCTTTCTCGCTTCCAAATAGTGGTGTATATACGATAAAAATGGTTTTAAATAATCAGTTGATAATCAAAAAGTTACTGGTTGATTAAGACATAGAACTAACGGAGATCTTGTATTCAAGTAGTCAAAAAGACTACTTGAATACATAACTCAAAATACAAAGTAGACTAAGTAATATGAATTGTTACGGCTTTAGTAAACAGTGTTAAATAAGCTATGATAATGGTAACGAAAACTCATAGACGAAATAATCATGTTGAAGAAATGACTAAGGGATTAGTAATCATCATGTTATTGTTTTTGGTATACCCAGGGGTTCACGGACAAACTAATGAGACGAGACCAAACATTATTTACATTTTAGTAGATGATTTAGGCTATGGCGATTTGGGTTGCTATGGTCAACAAAAGATTAAGACGCCACATATTGATCAACTGGCAAATGACGGTATGATGTTTACACAACACTATGCTGCCAATACCGTTTGTGCACCATCACGAGCTTCTCTAATGACTGGTTTACATGCGGGTCACTGTAGGGTGAGAGGTAATGGTGACGCTCAAAGTCCGTGGGCAAACTATTTAAAGCCAGAGGATCAAACCGTAGCTGAGGTGTTGGCCAATGAAGGATACTCTTGTGGTATTGTGGGTAAGTGGGGACTAGGGGATGAGCCGTCTGGTAGTGCACCGCTTCAGCAGGGTTTCGATTACTTCTTTGGTTATCAGGATCAAATAAGGGCGCATAACTACTATCCAGAATTTTTAATTGAGAATTATGATACCATTTGGTTAGAAAATAAAGTAGAGTATGCGAAAGAGGGATATGCTAGTGGTGTTGGATCTGTCTCCAATAATCGTAAAGAATATTCACATGAGTTATTCACGAAGAAGGCAATAGAGTTTATTAGAGACAATAAAGAAGATCCATTCTTTCTCTATTTAGCCTATACGATACCCCATGCTAACAACGAGTTTGCGCTGAAGTATGAACATGGCATGGAAGTACCCGATTACGGCCCATATGTGGATAAAGATTGGCCAGAAGCCGAGAAAGGGTTTGCGGCAATGCTTCATTATCTGGATTTGGATGTTCATAAAATCAGAAAGGAATTAATGGAGTTGGGTATCGATGAAAATACGATGCTTGTATTCACCAGTGATAATGGACCTCATCAAGAAGGGGCTCATGACCCTATGTTTTTCAATTCTACCGGTGGTCTTAAGGGAGTAAAGCGCGACGTTTATGAAGGAGGGGTTCGGGTTCCGCTGATTATTACTTGGCCTAACACTGTTAAACCGGCTTCTACTACGGATCATATTTCAGTATCCTATGATTTTTATAGTACAATTTGTGATATTTTAGGAAAAAGAAAAGACGCTAAGCATACGGATGGGTTATCATATTATCCTTCACTTCGAGGAAAACGCCAACCAGATCACCATTATTTATATTGGGAGTATGTGAGAAGATGGCTAAATGATGGTAATCAGGCGGTCAGGATGGGAAAATGGAAGGCAGTTAGAAGAGCACTTTCGGAAAACCCTGATCAAACGTTCGAACTTTATAACCTGGAAGACGATCCCTCGGAAAGCAATGACGTGGCGAGTGATTACCCTAAGGTCGTAAACAAAATTCGGCAAATCGTAAAAAAAGCACATACGCCATGTAAAACGTTTAGCTTTCGATATGAGCTGAGTGGATTAGACTAGCTATGTATTAGAAACCTCAGTCGGTTTAAAAAAGTCCATTGAAGCGATTCAGGGCAGTTTTGAAAGATTTGCTGTTTGAAACTGTTTGGAGAGCAGCTGACAGGGCCGCCTGGCGTTCAGTTTCAAATCTTTCCGCGCAACGTTTGCCGCGCAACGTTTGCCGCGCAGCGTCCGCTAGATTTTTTGTTCGCACCGCCGATGCGTCGGACCACCGATGAGGTAGAAGTCTGTCCGACTTGAGGACAAAGGTCTGTAAATGAGTCGACTGCTAATCTCACCAATATCGATTATAAGAAAATTATTAATTGAGTTCAGGTTAGAAAGTAAAAGACGTTCTTAAATACACGTAAGTACCTCTTAAGTCAAAGGCTCTAACACTTGGACTATAAGGAGTGAGTCCTAGAGTTCTATTGGCACTGTGGGTGAGCTGGTCAGGATATTCGTTGGTAAGATTCAGAGCTCCCAGTGTCACTTCCAATTTTGGATAAGGGCGAATTTTTAAATCAGCTCCGAAAATATGTTTTGCAGAAAATACCTGATCAAGCGATTCATTAGTACCTGTAAGTTCATTCAAAACAGTCGTTTCTATAGGAGATCGGAATTCTGTTGATCCATATCGGGTATGATTCAATGTAAATATAATTTTCTGAATAGTGACGGTGAGACTATTTCGCCACTGTGTAGAAGGAACATAGGTTTCTATTCTGGCTACTTCTGCTCTATTGATTAGTTCTGGTCCATCCATTCCTCCCAATAGAGGTACATCATCCCTTAATCTGGTTTGCATAACGCTGAAACCGGAATTGAACTTGAGTGAAACATGATCAGAATTGTATTGGGCAGCTAATACAGCGTCTAGTCCGGTAGTTCTAGTATCTACCGTATTGGTAAAAAACTCAATGAACCGAATGCCTAAATCATTTGATATGGCACGCAATGCATTCTGTTGTGTGACATCAATACGACTGATGAGCCCGATACGATCGTCGATATCCGTTTGATACGCATCGATACTCAGTGAAACATTTCTGCTGAGACTAGAAGTTATCCCAATACTAATACTCTTTGAGAGTTCAGGTTCAAGTCCCAGCAATCCCAATCGGGATCTAAAAATTGGACTCTCAGTGTTAAAAAGAATAACATTTTGAATACTATTATCTACAAATTGTGTCGATACGCGCTGATAAAAAAGTTGGTGTAAACTAGGTGCTTTAAAACCTGTACTATAGGAGCCTCTAAGCAGTAACTGATTGAAGAATTTGTAGCGAGAGGCTATTTTATAATTAATATTTTCTCCGAAATCACTGTAGTTTTCTAGACGGACAGCAGCTTGAGTTAATAGTTTTCCAACGGAATACTCTACCTCACCATAGACGGAGATGTTAGAGCGTAACTCCTCAAGCGCATCTTCTGCATCAATTCCTTTATATCCCTGAATACCAGCATCTTTAGGAATTCCAAGCGCGGTGGTATCTCCTCCATTGATATATGATTCCGGCTCACCATCTAATAATACATACTCCTCGATCTTATATTCTGTGCCAAAAGCAATATCCATTTGTCCGTTACCAAGGTCAAAAGTTTTAGTGGCATCAAAAGCAATGATATCATGAAAGTACTTATATGCCCCAGCAAAAGCGGTAGTTGGTGAACGAAAACTTAAGGAGGCGTTATTCGAATTGGCAACGGTGATATCAAATATATTTCTAGCTCTTGCATAGCTAAAGTCTAAGAACCAACCGTTTACATCTCCTTTTATGCCACTAGTCCAAGTACGATCGAATACTTCGGTCTGTAATTCAGGAGCGAAGCCATTAGGGTAAAGGGATGCGACTACCAGTCGTTCATCAGCAGGTATACGATAGGCTAAATTGACCCTGCCATCTTTATAGCTTATCCCCCCAAATGAGTAAAAGTCTATTTTGTCGGATAGCTCAAAGGCACTGTTGAAGATGAGCGATGCTCCTTGGTACGCGCTACTTCCTAGTTCGAAAAGCCTTCTTTCAGGGAATCCTGTTTGACTGTAAAAAGAATCTAACCGTGCTTCACTAACGTTTCTATTATATACCTGTCCGGTAAAGTCACCACCACGGTTTACCTGTTCTTGATCTGTGAAGGAACCGGTAAGCGTAAGAAAGCCTCTTCGGCGCAGATTTAGTCCGTAGTTGAAACTGATATTCTTCGTATTGCCATCATCTTCAGAGGTTTCTCCTAACATTACAGAGATGGAAGGATCCACAGCTCTACTTTTTAAGACAATGTTTATAACACCCGCAATAGCATCAGAACCGTATTGCGATGAAGCACCATCTCGCAGGATCTCAATTTTATCAACGGCCAATACGGGAATGGTATTCAAATCAGTTCCAGCAGTTCCCTTACCAAAGATATCGCTGGTGTTGAGTAGCGCGCTTTTGTGTCTCCGCTTACCATTTACCAAGACCAATACTTGATCGGGCCCTAGTCCACGTAGTGAAATGGGATCCACTAGATTAATGGGGTCATCGACACTCTGTTTAACGGAGTAAAAACTGGGTAGTAGTTGATGAAGAGCCTGTGATAATTCTGTCTGACCAGTGTTCACTAGTTCTTCACCCTTGATGACGTCAATCGGGACTGGTGATTCCAATTGATTTTGAGTAACATGCGACTTACTACCCGTGGTTACATCGGCATCCATCAGTGAGTTCTCTAGTTCGAAGTTGAGTTCCTTTTGATCAAGGTTATAAAGAAGCACGGCTTTTTCTACTTTTTGATAGCCACTAATTTCTACTGCCAGTTGATGATATCCAGTGTCGATTTCAAAAGCGAAATAACCTTCCGTGTCGGAATAAGTACCATATGGTGTTCCTTTGATGGTGATCGATACATTGGATACAGGTCCGAACTTATCATAAACCTTTCCGGTGATATACGCATATTGTGCTTGTAATAGGTTTGACGAGAGAATTATTAAAAGCAAAATTGTTGCGAGTTGTTTTTTCATGCAGGCTACTTAATTCGAACATTTATGGACGCTGAAGTAGCAATAACTCCTTCAGAGGTTTTTACTTCAAAACTGTAGAAGCCAGGAATGTCGACTTTGATTTTAGTCCCTTCCCCAACTAGGTTGTTATCTTTTTTCCAAGTGTACTTACCTTTTACATTAGACTTCCCGTGGAGTGTTCCACCTTCTTTAAAAGTAATTTCGTTTCCTTCTACGATATATGGTTTTGGATCGACAATAGACTTAATGGTCACCGCTATTGGCGCAGAAAGCAGGATTTGGCCTTCTGGACTAATGGCCTTTACTTGATAATTACCTTTTTTATTCACTCTTGGACTAATCAAATTAGAAAACTGACGCCCATTTCTATACCAGTGAAACGACACATCTTTTATGTTTGAGGTAGCATGCAGTTGTCCATTGCCTTCGAAGACCACTGAATCTCCTTCTACAATATTCACTTGAATAGGGAGTTCTGGTTTTCTTCTTAATATGATTCCTTCTGTTAACGAGGTAGATTCCCATGGGATTTGTTTACCGTTAGTGTTAGCAACTACTGTTTTGCGTATGCGCTCAAACATCTCTTTGATATCGAGATCATAGGCTTGTAGATGAGTAAGAAGTGCGGAGGTAAATACACCGTTTTTACCGGTTCCATCAGAAGCGACGTTACCCGGCGCTGTGGCAAATGAGATAATAGTGCCGGTAGGGGCATCCATGAGTGCCAACCCTTGACTACTTTGATTTTCAGGCAATCGGGTAAACGGATTCTCCCGACAGGCATCCATGATAATGATATTTGTGCGTGCTTTAGCGAGGTTCATGTAATGTGTAACTGCGCTTGCGGCGAGGCAAGTCTTCTTTATTTCATTGGCGGTATTGGCATAGGCATCGGTAGGAACAAAGAAGTTTTTACCTAATAACTCTATCCCATGTCCAGCATAATAGAAAAGTATGATGTCGTATGTTTTAGCTTTGCTACCAAAGTCTTTTATAGCTTCTTTGAGTTCTTCCTTGCTGGCGTTTAAGTGTAAGTCTACATCAAAACCAATTTCCTGAAGAGCATCTGAAATGTCTCGTGCATCATTGGTAGAGTTGTTTAACGAGCTCAAGTAATCATATTCGGCGTTTCCAACGACTAGCGCAAGTTTGGAAGGCTGACTAAAAATCAGTTGATTCCATCCGACTATAAGTGTGACAAGAAATAAAAATTTAAGCATTCGGTATTACCTCAGTATAAATGTAATAATACTAAATTTCATATGATAAATTCAATTGAGGTAAAGACATAAAAAAGGTCGACTCTTATGAGCCGACCTTCATTAAATATTATTCAGGAACAATTAACTACTGAGCAGATTATTTAACGAGTACTCTCTCTACAGCAATTCCGTCCTTAGCAATTAGTTTCACTACATAAATGCCAGGATTAGAGATGCTGATCAAGTTTGATTTTCTAATATTACCAACCTTAATCTGTGCGCCTTGTAAGTTGTAAACGAACGCAGTTGCAGTCGTTGGAACTTTAATGCTGATAGATCCAGAGAAACCTTTGATCTCGTAATCAACCAATGTGTTGATGATAGAAGCCACTGGAGAGATGGTAATATCAAATTCTGCAGTACCAGCATTTGTAGTGACGATTACCTTACCTGGGCCTAAAGTAACAGCAGCTGGGATGGTGATTTCTAATGTCGTTCCATCCGTACTTGGCGTTAATCCGGATACATCTACTGATGCACCACCCACCATAACAGCTGTTAAGTTCACCAAGTTTGTACCGGTAATGGTAAGGGTTGAACCAGGGTTAAGATCTGTAGCACTTAACGAAGCAATGGTTGGGTCAAATACGATGTCTAACATACCAGAAGTAGCCTCACCACCAAGTGTTACTACAGTAAAGGTTGCATCATCTGCACCAGCAGGAATAGTTACAGTGATTTCGGTAGCTGATACCTCTACGAAAGTAGCAGTAGTTCCTCCGAAGCTTACGGATTCTACATCTTCCAAGTCAGTACCAGTAATAGTTACTTCTTCACCAATTTTAGCAATAGTTTTATCTAAGCTAGCAATGGTAGGAGTTGCCACCACATTGAAGCTAGAAGATGACATGACTTCACCAGCCTCGTTAAATGCCTTAACAACAGCGTCTTGAGCACCTTCTGGAACCGTGAATTTCATTGTAGAGTCTGTCGTAATAGAGAACTCAGCTTTTATATCGCCTAGGAATACGCTATCCACTTCACCAAATGCTGATCCTTTGACAGTGATTTCGTCACCTACTTTACCAAATGACTCAACAAATTCAACTATCGAAATTGGTTTTACTAGTTTGAAATTGTAGAAATAGTCATACTTGTACGTACCAGCAGAAGCTAGGATTCCACCTGGTTTAGCGCCGTCAGGAATTTTGAAAGCTATGGAAGTATCGGTAGTAGTGAATCCCTCAATATCCATTCCGCTCATCTTTAATTCGTTAATACTGCCAAGACCTTCACCATATAGTGTTAGCGAATCCCCAATAATACCTTTTGTTTTCGAAGCTTTCATTAATTTAACTGAACCTTCTTCATAGATGGCGATGTCATCTATTCTCGCGGATTTATTTAACGGTAAAAAGTCAATTACTATTTTGAGGTATTCGCTTGCTGGTAGGTAACCACCAAGTTTTACGTACTGCCAACCTCTTGCACTAATGCTAGGCATTTCTAACGTATCATAGTTTTCGCCATCTGTGGTGTATTTAACAATAAACTCTTCGCTCAAAAGACCTCCATTGTTACTTACACCAAATGCTAGTTTTATGTTAGTCTTTCCTAGTGTAACTAGACTATCAATAGTAGCTGAGTGCACCGTGTCTTCGACTTTAGGAAAAAATCGGATATTGCTGTTGCCAGAAGCATCCGTTTTCAGAATAGTTTTATAACCGTTTGAGGATATTAATGGATCAGGAAATGCGCCTGAACCACCATTATCAGCATGGTGTGCAACGCGGCGTACAAAGCCTCTTGTCCATTCACCTGAAGGATCACCACCGATAGGGTTATTTACGAAGCTACTCCAAAATGCGCTATTCCTAGGCATTCCGTTTTCATCAGGAGCATCTAATCCCCTAAAGCCGTAATTTGTAAACTGGTCATTAGTTTCTACTGGGTATACTTCTAGCAAATCGTCAACTCCAAATACTTGAAGAGATTTATCAGAAGTAGCTGTACCTAGAGCGTTAGTTACCGATATTTGTCCAGAAGACATGCTAGGAACAGCAAGTTTAATGGTACTTTCATCTACTAAACGGTAACCAGCTTCTGTATCACCAACCTTAACAGAAGTTATATCCGAGAAACTATTTCCGTTGATTACTAGAGAATCTCCAACACGAACCTTTTCACCTCCTGAAACTGAAGAAATTGATGGTCCTGTAAAATCAGCAAGAGTCAAATCATCTACTTGTACCAATCGATTTATGGCAATACTATTAATACGTATCTGTAAGTAATCTGACGCAGGTAGGTTACCCTCACTTACTACATAGCTCCATCCGCTAGCATCTGTATCAGGATAGGCCAATGTATCGAAGTTTTCACCGTCAGTAGAATAAGTTACTAAGATAAAATCGTTGACATTACCATTTCCGAAAATATAACCAAATCCGAGCTTAACTTCATTGAAACCTGTCGTTACCAGACTATCCGCTGCAATATATTGCTCACCTTCTTCAGCTTTAGGCCAAAACCGAATGTGACTATTTCCAGATGCTGCTGTACCATCTAATGTGGTATATCCATTTGATGATATAGAATCATCTGGAGTAGAGCCAACGCCACCGTTATCGGCATAGATATTCACGGATCCTTGACGCATTTGTGTCCATGGTCCAGATGCGTCTTGTCCAACCGTGTTGTTAATAAAACTACTCCAGAAAGTACTTGGATTTTCATCATCAAGTCCCCGAAAGCCGTAATTGGTAAATTGATCTACTGTTTCAATAGGGTAAACGAGTGTTTGTGCCTGTAGCGCGGAAAAAGCTACCATCATGCATAGCATGAGTGAAATTCTCTTCATGACATTTAAATTTTGGTAAAAAATTAGAACAATAATAATTGGGTTTAATAAAAAAGGCTTCCAAACATTATGGAAGCCTATGAAAATGCTAATCTGAAATAATAAACTTTAAGAAACTTGTATTCGAACCAGTAGTTCTTAAAATATACGCTTGATTGGGTTGAATACCAGCATTTACCTTAAGTGTTCTGATATTGACAACGCTAGTTTCATAAATATTGCGTCCTGATAAATCAGTTAATACTATTCCACCTGTAAAACGCTGATCGAACTTAAAATTTAAATTGTCTCCATCAAATAAAAGTTGGAAAGCAGCAGTAGAACCGTCAACAACAGCATCGACGATTTTGTTTTTCTTAATAACAATAGTGTCTAGTCTTGAAGCAGCGTTAAGAACGGCTATTGTAGGATCAGAGATACTGCCTAACTGAATGT
>CAYMST010000085.1:0-17323 GCA_964393115.1 uncultured Roseivirgaceae bacterium
TCTTCTTGCTCTCTAAGTAAAAATGACTCTATCTTGAAAGTAGAGAATTCTACTAGTTCGGCAAATGGAGCGTTTTCTTCCCAGCTTTGGGCTTCTGTATTGATTTTCTCTTTTGAAGCAAAGTCTTTCCAGTAGTTAACCAAAACCCATGCACCATCTTTACCATGTCCTATGACTCGCTCGTTAAGATCACCATACTTATTGAGTTTCGTCGATAATTTGTGAAGCAGACTAGATAGTTTTTTGGAATCAGCTCCTTTTTTCTGGTTAAAAAAGACAATTTCCACCATTTCTGAAGTCCCCTTGGCCAGCGCTTCTTCTGCGTCAGAGTAGTCGAATTCATATTCGAAAAGTCTGAATGAATTTCCACCTATGGCCGGGAAGAACGTTTGCATACTAGGCCAGCTTGGCGCTTCCTTGTTAATTCTACCTTTGGCTTCCTCACTAGTCCAGTAGTTAATACTAAACCACTCTTCGAAGTTGTTTCCGAAGTCTTTTCTTGGCAAGGTGCCGTATTTGTTCATTTCCACAGCAAACCCCTGCATACAAGTTAGCGAAAGGTCTGCGGGCGCGTCTTTAGAATGTGTCCATCTCAGGATTTCAAGTAACTGAGGTTTTCCACTTTCTTCTGTTGTTTTTGATTTATCTGTAGACATGCAAGATTGATTAAATATGGCAATACAAGCTAATAATACGAATAGATTCTTCATAAGATTGCTTATTGAGCGTATGCAATGGCACTTGATCCACCAAGTAACGTTTCAAGTTCTTCCAAAGTAGTAGGAGTGGCCCCGAAGCTACCGTTAAGCGTTACTTTATCAGTACCCCAAGAAAGAATAAGGTTGCCGCCTTCCACTGTAGCATTAAAACCATTAGTCTGACCAAAAGCATCTAAAAACTGCTGACGAGTCACTTGTGCGAACCCAGGCTTTCTGTCGAAGAATATTAGGGCATCTTCACCAGGAGTGAAATCTGTGATGATATCTACTCCAGAGGTAAGGTTATTTGATAACCAAGCGCCATCCTCGATAAACAATAGTGAGATGAACGTGTCATTTCCCGATCCACCTGTCACTGCGTCGTTACCTTCGCTACCTGAGATAAGGTCGTTTCCAGCTCCTCCGTTTACTACGTCGTCACCCTGTTCAGCGACAAGCTGGTCATTTCCATCACCACCGTCTATGTTATCATTACCGTTAGATTCTAAAACTGTTGACCCCGTGAAGGTGTCACCATTTCCTCCGTAGACTAAATCATTACCAGCTCCGGCTGTGATGACATCCTTTCCATCACCTGCGACGATGGTGTCATTATTGGCAGTACCCAAAAATACTTCGTCTGCATCTGTACCAGTCACCCTCAGAAAACTTGGTGCTTCAACTTTTTTGTCATCAGAGTCATCATCTGAGCACGAGAAGCCAATGAATGCGACAAGCGAAAGAGCGATTAGCGAAAACGTTGTTTTTTTCATGTGTTTAGAATTTGTAGAAGATGCATTTGTCTCGTCCCTGTTAATTGTCCACAATTGACGCGGTTAATAATCGGGCTGAGCATCATGCTCATTTCATGTGTTTATTAAATTGTTACTTAAATTTTTTCGACATCTGATGATTCCACTTACATTAAAAATGGAATCAAACATCCATGCCTATTTACCAAAATACTCGAGTACAAAGGAGCGGAAGTCTGGTGCAACAAAACATTCAATTCAGAACTCAAAATGGTCATTTTCCCTAGATTTTTTATTTGAATTGAATATTTTGCGTTTCTATGCACATGCAGAGATTCTATTTTGACCATTCTAAGCACGACAAAGCATCGTCAATAGATCACTATGAGGTGACACCGGAAAAGTATAGGTTGACTACTGAAAAGATGGCCTTTTGCGATTATTTCGAAATCATGCATATTAATTCTGGTCAAGGAACGATAGTGCTGGACGAGATGAGAGTAGACTATAAGGAAGGAGACTTTATTTTCTGTCGACCATTTCAGGTAAGGCATTTCATCAGCGACGGATATACGGCTGACAACATAATATTTTACGATTCGCTATTTGACTCTTACTTCCACGATACCAGGTTCTTATCGCGTATTAAGTTCTTTAAGGAGAACAGTAGTCCATTACTAAATCCAGAAATAGGGGAACTCATTTTCCCTTCATTTAGGCGCCTTGTAGAGGTTCTTTCTACACGTAAAACGGTCAATATTGAGCATATGGCACGAGGGCTAGTTTATTATATGCTAGCAGAGGCAAGCGGCGATGAACCCATTGAAGTGTCGGAACAGCGAAACGATATTGTACACTTCAAAGAACTTCTGGAAAACCATTATCTGCAAGAGAGTGAAGAGCGATTTTATGCTGCCAAACTAAGGTGCGGTGTTAACAAATTAGAAAAGCTCTGTAAACAATACTATAACAAAACTTTTGCACAGGTTTACAAAGAACGTAAGCTGATAGAAGCTAAAAAGGAATTAATTTTTACAACCAAAAGCATTAGCGAGATTGCTTTTGCGCTACAGTTTTCAGATGCGTCAAACTTTACTCGCTTTTTTAAATCACATACAGGAAAAACGCCACTTAACTTCCGCAAGCAATCCGTCACACAATAATTGTCATATTTATCAATCAAGGAACAATTAATCACTTAATTTGTTCATACTTGTTGTCAACACACATCAACTCTGATTTAAGCTGTTCATGAATCTTATTCTCAGGAGATCATACATTTTCGCTTTACTAATCGCTCTGATTGGTTTTCTTGGTAAACGTTATTTGAGCTCTTTCAAGGAAGAGCCTAAACGCATTGCACTTCAGCCCCCTCTAAAAAGGGTGTCGGTAGCGAGGCTAGGGGTAGAATCACATATCCCTAAAATTCCAGTGACAGGTAGATTGATTTCCTCAAAGAAGATTGATTTGTTTACTGAGGTAAACGGTCGCCTGTTAAAAGGTGCTAGACCAATTAAAGACGGGGTTTCTTTTAAAAAAGGGGAAGCCATGTTTCGACTTTTTGATAGAGACCTGCGGATGAATTTACTTTCTCAAAAGGCAAACTTTCATAGTCAGTTGTTACGTGCTTTACCTGATCTGAAAATTGACTTTTCGGAAGAGTCTGAGAAGTGGCAGTTGTTTATTAATCACTTTGATCCAGAGAAACCACTTCCCGAGATTCCAGAAATAACCAATGTGAAGGAGCGCAACTTTTTGTCTTCCATAAATATATTTTCACTGTATTACACTCTTCGAAGTCAAGAAGAACAGCTAAAGAAATACACGATTTATGCACCGTTTGATGGGACACTAAATGCTGTGAACCTTAACCCGGGTACGCTAATCAGGACTGGCCAGAAAATCGGAGAACTGGTAAGTAAAAACCTTTTTGAATTAGAAACTACACTTTCCATGGGGCAGGCTTCTTTGGTCTCTGTGGGAAACAAAGCAACGTTTCGAGCAAGAAATGAACAATTAATTGAAGGAAAGGTGATGCGAATAAGTAAGGCTGTTGATCCTTCAACCCAAACGATTAAGGTGTTTATTTCATTAAAAGGAGATAATCTTTTCGAAGGCGATTATTGGAGTGGTCATATAGAAGGAAATACTTTCAACGGTGGTTTTAAAGTTCCGAACAAAGTGGTGCTTTCTGGTGATCGCATATACCAAGTAATTGATTCGTCTTTGGTAGCAACTAAGGTGGGGGTAATCCATTCGGAACCCGATTCAAGTTTGATTGGTGGAATTGATATTGGTGCGCTGGTACCCTTTGATAAAATTCCTGGTGCATATGATGGAATGAAGGTATTCCCAATTTTTCAAAACCGCTAACGGGTCATATTAATGAGAGGATTTATTACCTACTTTATTAAGTACCCGGTAGTTGGAAATGTTTTGCTGTTCCTACTTATTGGGTTTGGAATAATGTCAGCTTTTAAAATGAAGTCGAGATTTTTTCCTGCCATACCTTCTAGAAATATTACTGTACAGGTTACTTATCCAGGAGCTTCGCCAGAAGAAATAGAGGAAGGGATTATTCTAAAAATCGAGGATAACCTAAAGGGAACCACAGGTATCGAGCGTATCACCTCCACATCAAATGAAAATGCAGGTAGTATTAACATAGAAATCATTAAAGGGAATGACATTGATGTGGTTCTCCAAGAGGTGAAAAATGCCGTGGACCGGATAAGTTCTTTCCCTACGGGAATGGAGCCACCGGTTATTTTCAAATTTGAAAACCTAGACTCTCCGTTTTCATTAGCGCTAACAGGCAGTGAAAACTTGCGAACGCTAAAAATGGAGGCACGTAAGATCGAACGTGATTTACTTGGTGTCGAAGGTATTTCGAAGGTTGAGCTATCCGGGTTTCCGGAAGAGGAGATCGTGATAGAACTAGATCAACTGAAACTTCGTGCTCACAATATTACCCTTAATGACGTAATGACTCGCGTAAAAGCAGCCAATCTCGAAACAACAGGAGGGATTATTCGAGGGAGCAGTGAAGAGTTGGTCATTCGTGCGCGTAACAAAGGCTACTACGCCAAGGAGTTTGAAAATATCACCGTCCGTGCTTTTGCTGACGGTAGGAGACTAAAGCTCTCGGATTTAGCGGTTATTGAAGATCGTTGGGCGGAAAGCCCGGTTAGAAATTATTTTAATGGAAAGCCTTCTATTACCATCGATATAAAAAGTACAACGGAGGAAAACTTCCTATTTATTACGGATTATATAAAAAGCTATAAGTCAGAATACAATAATAAGGATAGTCAATATGAACTGCATACTATTCGTGATGGCTCCATCAATTTAGAGGCTCGTATTCAGCTTCTATTCGAGAATGGAATCATCGGTTTTATACTTGTTTTGGTACTCTTAACGGCCTTCTTAAACTTCAGATTAGCGTTTTGGGTAGCGATCTCTATTCCTATATCGTTTGCTGGTATGTTCATTGTCGCTGAGGCCATGGGGTATACGATCAACGTGATTTCTCTTTATGGTATGATTATCGTAATTGGTATCCTGGTCGATGATGGTATCGTGATTTCCGAAAATATCTATCAGCATTACGAAGCCGGTAAATCTAGATTAAAAGCGGCCATAGACGGTAGCATGGAGGTGCTAGGAGCGGTGTTGTCGGCTATTCTAACTACCATAGTGGCTTTCATGAGTTTCTTTTATATCGATGGCCGTCTTGGAGATTTTTTTAGAGATATGGCCTTTGTGGTGATAGCCACCTTAGTTTTTTCACTAGTCGAAGGTGCATTAATACTTCCAGCACATATAGCGCATTCAAAGGCACTTGGGAAAGGAGCAAATAAGCCAAATGTCTTTACCCGGTTCATGCAATGGATGCGAAATAAGATGTATGCGCCAGTTCTTCGTTTTTGTATAGCGAATAAATTTTTGACGGTAGCTACCGCAGTTGCTTTTTATATGCTTATGCAAGGAGCTATTGGTGGTGGGTTTGTGAAAACTACTTTTTTCCCATTTATAGAACGCAATAACGTCAACATTGTCTTGAAAATGCCGGCAGGAACGCGAGAATCGATCACTAAGCAGTGGATTGATAAGATAGAGCGAGCGGCTTGGGCAGTGAATAAGGATTTAAAGTCCGAACGTGAAGACGGATTAGATGTTATAGAGGCTGTTGATAAGCAACTAGGACCTGGGACTCACGAAGCCAAACTTAATATCACTACGTTAGACATGGAACTCAGGAACATGTCTGTGCTTGCCTTAACGGAAATGATTCGTCAAAAAGCTGGCCCAATACCACTAGCAGAGGAAGTGCAGTACGGGGTTTCCAGAAGTTTCGGAAAACCTGTTTCTGTTGCGATAAAAGGAGATGATTTGAATCAGGTAAGAGCTGTTTCCGATGAATTAAAGTTAGCACTCAATGAGCTTACCGAGGTGAAAGATGTCATTGACAATGACTTAACTGGTGGTAAGGAAGTAAATATTGTACTTAAAGAAAAAGCCTATTTACTTGGACTTACAACCCAGCAAGTAATGCAGTATGTCAGGCAAGGTTTCTTTGGTGCCGAGGTACAAAGACTTCAGCGTGGGCAAGATGAAGTACGGGTGTGGGTAAGACTTAGTGAAAAGGATAGATCTTCCTTAGTCAAGTTGAGTGACTTACGTATTCAAACTTCAAATGGTACCGCTTACAGACTTTCAGAAATCGCTGATTTTGAGGTGGTAAATGGCGTGTTAGGAATTAATCATACGGACGGTCAGCGAGAAGTAAGGGTAGAGGCTGACGTTTCCAACCCAGATGTATCTGTAACCGACTTACTGGCTAATATTCGTGATAACATCATGCCTCCCATACTCGGGAGCTATCCAGGTGTGCGAGCTGACTTTGAAGGTCAGAATAGAGAGCGTATGAAAGCTCAGAACTCAATGGTCTCTGTGGTAATCCCCATTCTAATTCTGATGTTCGCCATTGTAGTCGTTACATTTAGGTCATTTTTACAAACTCTTGTCGTTGTATTGATCGTTCCATTTGGCTTGATTGGTGTAACACTTGGACATTATATTCATGACGTTCAGCTCAGTTTGTTTAGCATACTGGGTATTATAGCGCTAATCGGTATTTTGATCAATGACTCACTCGTATTTATCAGTTCTTTTAACAACATGCTCAAAGAGGGTAAGACCGTTAATGAAGCTATTTACGAGACTGGACTTAGCCGATTTAGACCCATTGTCTTAACTTCAATAACTACCATCGCGGGGTTAATGCCACTATTACTCGAAGGGAGTTTCCAAGCACAATTTCTTATCCCAATGGCCATATCCGTAGCATATGGTTTATTGGTTTCAACGGTCATGATTTTACTACTCTTACCCGTTTTGCTAATGATATTTAATCGATTGAAAATAGGGGTAAACTGGTACTGGTATGATAAAACGTTAAGTCCCGAACTGGTTGAACCCGCAGTACAAGAGATGGGAGGTGAAGATGAATAATCGAAATTTGTTATTAATACTAGTACTGTTTTTTTCTGGTCGGCAAGTAACTATTGCTCAACGAATTCTTACGCTGAAAGAAGCATTAGACCTAGCTCTTGAAAACAACTATGACATTGAAATAGCTTATAACAATCTGGAAGTAGCGAAGAACAATGTAAAGCCCGGACAAGCGGGACTCCACCCTGATATCACCTTAACGTCCGGTGCTGATTATTCCCTTGGGGATGCTAAGCAGCAATTCGTAAATAATGATACTCCTAATGTTACTTTAGGTGCGGAAACAAGGTCTATTCGAGCAAGTCTCGGAGTGAGTTATACGCTTTTCAATGGCTTTATAAATATGAATACGTTGAAGCGTTTAAGCGCTTTTGCAGAGATGACTACCTATCAAACGCAAGCTACTGTGGAGCAGATCATGATGGATATTGTGACGGCTTACTATCTAGTGGCACAACTCGAAGACGCGATTAGTGTATCACAAAGGAACTTGGAAATTTCCGGTCAAGTGTTAAGGCGTGCAACGATAGCCAAAGAGATAGGGACAGATAATAGTCTGAACTATTACAACGCGTTGGTAAATCATAATAATGATAGCCTTAACCTGATTAATGTGCTTCAGCAGAAGTCTGAGGCATTAAATAATTTATTTTTCACGATAGGTGCTGGTGAAGAAGAGGTGACTTTAGAGAAAAACTTGGTAATAGCCCCAGTACTGAAGTGGGAAATTGTCCAGGAGACATTCGAAAGACAGAATCCGAGATTAAAGGCGGAGAGACACAACGTTAAAATTGCTGATTTAGATGTAGACCTGGCTTCGGGTGAAAATATGCCTCGTTTGACTGCTTCAGGTAGCTATGACTATCAGCGTGTAAACCAAGATGCTGGCTTTATCAACTTCAATAGAACGAATGGGCTAGGGTTGGGACTATCATTAACTTACCCGCTTTATAGTGGGGGCAGAAGGCAGCGCGCATTACAAAACGCTAAAGTCACAAAGTCAAATAGCGAGATAGCACTTCGTAAACTGGAACGTCAGCTGGACATGAATCTGAAAAATGCGTATCTGAGGTATACGAACGCGTTTACCACTTACGACCTGAATTCTAAAAACTTATCTTCTGCGGAAGTGAATTTTAAACGGACGAATGAGAAGTTCCGATTAGGTCAAGTGACAACAACTCAATTGCGCGAAGCGCAATTGAATTTGTTGACCATTGAAAATGAGATTATTAAGTCGAAATATGATTTTAAGTCTGCAGAAATGGAATTAAAGAGACTTATGGGAGTTCTTATGGAATTTAAACTCTAATCCTCGATAAGCTCTCCACTGAGCACTCCTTCAATTCCTTCTTCCAGGATTTCGAAGGTTGTAAAACCATTGGATAAAAGGTAAAGTCTTTCATCGCAATAAAATAAAACGGTGGGATATCCTTTCACTCCCCAAGATCTGTTGGCCATAAACTCTTCGTTAGTAGCTTCAATGACTTCTGAAGAATTGAATATAGACGTGAATTTTTCAAAATCAAGTTTTAGCTCATTGCAAATGCTCTCATAAAACTCGATATCATTTGGGTCTTTAGATTCTGCGTAGAACTTATATTGAATCTTCTCAAAGAAATCGAACTCAACAGCAGGGTTGATGCTTCTTGCTGTTACGACGGCTCTACAGGCTGGCTCAGTGTCATACTGAAAATCTTCTAAGTTCATTAGGTCATACTTAAATGGCTGACCAGTTTTCTTATGTACCTCATCCCAGTGATGCGCCAGAAAATCTTTCATTTGATCGTCCCATGGATCGCCACCACCAGGTCTTAAACCACCAACGACAACATTGAAAGCAATATCTTTACTTTCATAATATTCCTTGAGTTGTCTTAACTCTGGCGAAATGCCCCAGCACCATGAGCACATCGGATCCCCCACATAAATGATTTGACGATCTTTTACTTCAAAAGGAGTAATGGCAACTTCCTCATTCATGTCTGAGGGAGCGCACAATCCGCTTTCTAGGTCGCAATTATCTTTGTTCATATAGCGATAACTTAATTAATAGAAAAAAGGTTCTGCGCAATCCGCAGTTACCTGTTTTTAGTCGTTGAGTTGTGGCTGTAAAAAAAGGACAAAAAAAAGCCCGATCAAATCGGGCTATGATGTTTTTATGATTTTGCTGCTGATTTTCTTCTTTTCGGTTTCTTCTTTTCTTCCGGTTCAGCGACCATCTCTACGTGAGAGAAGATCCTTCCACAATGTTCGCAGACGATAATCTTTTTACGCTCTCGTATTTCAGCTTGCTTCTGAGGAGGTACAACATTAAAACAACCACCACATGCACCACGCTTTACGGGTACTACGGCCAAGCCGTTTCTTACATTGTCCCTAATACGAGTATATGATTTAAATAATCTGTCGTCTACCTTCTTCGCAGCGTTTTCACGCTCCTTAGCGTAGTTTTTCTCTTCGTCTTCACTTTCGTTGATAATTTGCTCAAGTTCTTCCTTTTTATTGGTAAGATCTTGATTTCTAATTTCAACAAGCTCTTTAGTTTCGTCTATTTGTGCCTTTTTTGCTTCTATAGCCACAAACCCTTCTCTAATCTTCTTTTCAAAGATTTGGATCTCCAACTGTTGAAGTTCAATCTCTTTCGAGATCGCATCGTATTCACGATTGTTTCGAACATTCATTTGCTGTTCCTCATACTTCTTGATGAGCTTTTCCGAGTCTTTTATACCAGTCTTATGCTCAGAAATCTTTTTTTCAAGATCCTTCGCATCGTACTCATAGTTTGTAATCCTCGTTTCTAATCCTGCGATTTCATCCTCTAAGTCCATCACTTCTTCAGGCAGGGCACCGCGGATCTTTTTAATCTCATCCATTTGTGAATCTACCTGTTGTAGAGAGGACAGAGCGTCAAGCTTCTGAGAAACAGTAACTTCCATTCAAATATCAATAAAATGTTATCGGGTTTGTGTCAACTTTCGACAAATTGACTGCAATATTACCGAAAATATTCCTTAAATAATCACTTAATAGTGCTTTTGTAAACACCTCGCTTTCATAATGCCCGATATCTGCTATTTGTATTTTGTCTTCTGCATCAAAAAATTCATGGTATTTAAAATCAGCGGTGATGTAAATGTCTGCGGAAGCGTTAATGGCATTTCTTAGTAAAAAACTACCAGAGCCGCCGCAAACAGCCACTCGTTTGACTTTAGGCCGAAAACCCTTAGTGATCTTAATGGTTTTTAGTCCCATTGATGCTTTAAGATGATCCAAAAACACCTCATTAGACATCTCTTCTGGTAGTTCTCCCACCATTCCTGAACCAATATCCTTATTTGTGTTTTTTAGGGTCGAAATATAGTATGCGGGTTCTTCATACGGGTGATGCTTACGTAGCGTAGCCTCTATTTGGTGTCTTAAGTAATCCGGGTAGACGAATTCCACTCGGGTTTCGTCCACTGTTTCTTGTTCATTTGCTTTTCCAATAAACGGATTGGCATTTTCATTCGCTCGAAAAGTTCCTTTTCCGTCAAGTTGAAAAGAACATTGGTCGTAGTTGCCAATTTTTCCTGCGCCGGCATCAAATAACTTTTGCATTAAGTCGTCTTTGTGATCCTTAGGAACAAATAACTCCATTTTTTGGATCAAGCTTTGCTTAGGCACTAAGGGTTTTGTTTGCTGAAGTCCAATCAAGTCACATATCTTTTTATTCACTCCATTTGAGACATTATCAAGATTAGTGTGAATGGCATATATGGCTATGTCATTTTTAATGGCTTTAATAATGGTGCGTTCGATGTAATTCTTTCCGGTAATCCGCTTAAGTCCGCGAAAGACAATAGGGTGATGGGCGATGACCAAATTATGTCCATCTTTGATGGCTTCATCAATTACTTCTTCTGTGCTATCCAGGGTTATCAGAGCACTTTTGAAAGCTACATTTTGGTTACCGACAAGTAGGCCTGAGTTATCATAGTCTTCTTGGTAACTTGGTGGTGCCAAGCGTTCAAGAGCTTGAATAATATCTTTGATCAGCATATTTTAATCCATTTACTATTGCCAAAAATCAGATTTTATTGAATTTTGAACAACTTATTTCTGAATGGATTCATTTTATCTGCTTTGGATGGCGGTTTTATGGATTAATGTCCATTTAAGAACATAACGAGAATCTTACACCATGATATTCAGATCAACTCTTTTGCGCAATTATTTTATGGCTTTCATATCACTAATCTGATCAGAATATGTCCAAGCTTTTTCAACTTTTACTTTTTCCGTTTGCCTTGCTGTATGACTTAGTCACAAGCATTCGAAATAAGTTCTTTGATCTTGGGGTAAAAAAGATCACCCATTTCGCGGATACACGTGTTGTTTCTATAGGTAACCTTACGGTTGGAGGTACAGGTAAAACACCCATTACGGAGTACCTAATTCAATATATCTCAGATCAGGGCTTAAACCCCGCGGCAGTGCTGAGTAGAGGGTATGGACGACAAACGAAAGGCTTTAGAAAGGCTCAGGACAATAGCTTACCGGAGGAGATAGGAGATGAGCCCTTTCAGATCTTTCGGAAATATAGTGAATTGATAGATGTATATGTAGGTGAGAAACGGGTACCGGCGATTTCACAAATGTTGGATTTACGAAAGTACTCGGTGATTATATTAGATGATGCCTATCAGCATCGATATGCTGGAAGAAACCTTAATGTATTATTAAGCGATTTTAATCGTCCATTTTATACCGATTTTGTTCTCCCGTTGGGTCGTCTTAGAGAGCGTCGAGCAGGAGCGAAGCGGGCAGATGCAGTCATTGTGACGAAGTGTCCAGCACAACTAAGTGATCATGATCAACGAAATATCCAACAGGCTATTTACCGATATACCAGTCAGCAAGTTCCTGTCTTCTTTTCGCGAGTAGATTATGGGAGGGCGGAGCAATTTTTTGGTGGGATATCAAATCAGGACTTAAATGTAGGAGATAAGATCGTCATCGTTACCGGAATCGCACAACATGCTCCATTTGTACGCTATCTCGGCAGTCGTTATCAGGTTGTAGAACAAATTCATTTCCCGGATCATCATAAGTATACCAGTAAGGACGTTGAACACATCAGGGGCAGATTAAAAAATGGTTTGAAGGACATTAAAATGGTGACTACGGAAAAAGATATGGTAAAGATGGCATCTCTCGATTGGAAGGATCTTTCAATATTTTATGTTCCAATTCGGATTTCGTTTTTGAATGAGAATTTATTTCATTCATTTTTGCACCAAAAACTGGTACTCAATTGAGGCTATTACTTATTTTTTGCAGCTTGATTGCAATATCAAGGGTTTTTGCACAACAAATTCTTGACGATTCGACGCAGTTGGTTTATGGACCAACCACTTCCAAGTATACAATGGAATCCAGAATATTATGGGATGACACGACCATGAGTACTATGGATACTGCAATACATGGGTTTGAAAGCAAACTATTCCAAGAAGCCACCAACTATCGGTATCAGGATCTGGGCAACAACGGCACGGCTGTTTTCTCACTCAACTATGATCTTCCAAAGCATACAGGATTGCAGTCTGGTTACAATGCTTATGATCTTTATCACAAGAGCGCAGATAAATTCGTATATTACAATACGAAATCCCCACTTTTTGATGTTCAGGCGATGTTTGGTGGAGATGGAAGATCGAACGTCGATTTTGTCTTTTCCAGAAACGTAAACTACCGATGGAACGTTGGGTTTACGATAAACAGAATGATTTCTGACCAGCAAGTTGGAGCCGCAGTTTCAAGAGGGGATCGAAATTTGGAGTCATCACATTTCGATTTGTATACTTTTTACAAAGATTCACTAGATAAATACACTTTACTAGCTCATTTCTCTCGATTTCAACATGGTGTCAACGAAAATGGAGGGATAAATACGTATCGAAATGAAAATCCGAGACCTTTTGTAGTAAGAGATGATGAGAATGTAGTGCTTTCTAATGCCCAGTTTATAGACAACCGGTTCAACATCCATCTTTATCAAGAGTACAAAGTAGCCAAGCAGTTCAAAGGATATTGGATTTTTGATCGAAATCGACAACGCATTAGCTATCAAGACGGTATCGATACAACAAATGCAGCCTTTTACGGTGACGTAAACTTGAGAAATGATAGTATCATAAATCGATTTACATTCAGAGAAATTAGGAATGAAATAGGAATTAAAGGACTTATTGGTCCTGTATACTACGCTGGCTATCTGAAACGTAGAGATTTTAATATTTCGAGTGGTTTAAGGAACCCTTATGTTGATCCAGCATCTGGTGATCCACTCTCTAGCTTTGGGAGTGAAACCTACATTGGTGGTAGAGCGAAACTGAAACTCAAAGAATTTGTGACGCTCAAAGGGCAACTGGAGATAGATCCGGAAAATGGAAATAGTGATTTGTCGGCAGCATTGACCAATAGATTTTTGAAAGGAAATTTTAGGTTCATGACCTACTCACCAAACGTGTTGCATCAATATTACTTTGATAACAATAGACAATGGAATAACACTGGTTTTGATCAAACAACGGCTACCAGTCTTGATGTATCGGCTCCTCTCGAATATAAATCCATTGCTTTAGAGCCCTATTTCATGCAAAAGATTTATTCTAAATATGTCTATATGGGGCCTAATCGAGAGCCAGTTCAAGACGATAAACCGAGAACACTAAATTGGTTTGGGGTAAAGTCCCATGTTGGATATAAGGATAAGATCTTTTTAGAAACCAATATTCAATATAATTTCAGCTTAAATGAGGACGACTCTTTCTTGAGGACTCCAAAATGGATTGCACTTGGAAAACTGTACTATAAGGGCGAGTGGTTTAAGAAAACAGTACCGGTGGAGCTCGGGTTCAATACCTATACGAGGTCTGAGTATGAAGGAAATTTATATGACCCAGTAACGCAACAATTTTATCTCCAAGGAGGTGATGGACCTCAGTTTGGAAATTTAAATGCCTATACTAAAGTAGATTTCTATTTTATCGCACGTATAGATAAGGTACGCATATTCCTGAAACGAACGCACCTCAACCAAGACGGGACGGATATTGGGTATTTTGCTACGCCATTTTATCCCGGTCAAAAGCAGCTTACAGATTTTGGTATTAGATGGTTATTTTTTGATTAGAAATGGATACGAAAACAACACTCGGGCTGAACCTACCGACGGACCCAAGGTGGGTGAATATTGCAGAAAAACAAATTGAAGAAATTCTAATAGATCATGCATTTTGTGAGCAAAAAGCAGCATCTTCTTGTATTTCGCTGATCGTTCAATACCCTGACTATGACAAATTAGTTGAAGTGCTCACACCAGTAGTGGCAGAAGAATGGGATCACTTTGCACGGGTAGTCAATCAACTAACAAAAAGAGGAGGTAAGCTTGGTAAGGCAAGAACGGATGAGTATGTCATAAGACTTAGCAAACTAATTCGTAAAGGAGGAAGTCGTGAGCAGCAACTGGTAGAAAAGCTATTGATGAACGCTATGATCGAAGCGAGAAGTTGTGAACGGTTTAAGCTACTTTGGAAAAATATTTCGGATGAAGAGCTTCAGGAGTTTTACCATGAGTTGATGGTTTCAGAAGCTGGTCATTATCGCAACTTTATTGACTTGGCTAAGCACTATATGTCGGAAGAATATGTCGAGTTGCGGTGGGCAGAGATGCTCAAGGATGAAGCTCAAATTGTAGAGAGCCTAGGTGCCAGGCCTGACAGGATGCATTGATCGTCAGCACCATGTTCCAGCTTTAATTGAAAATAGTATGTTAGATCAAGCATTTTGGGATGCTAAGTATCAAGAGAATAAAACAGGGTGGGATATAGGCTATGCTTCTACACCCTTGAAATCCTATTTTGATCAAATCACGGATAAATCAATAAACATCCTCATTCCTGGGGCTGGAAATAGCTATGAGGCGCAGTATCTCTGGGAAAACGGATTTCGCAATGTATGGGTAATAGACATATCATCGTCACCACTACAAAACCTCAAAGACAGAGTACCGGGTTTTCCAGATAATCAATTGGTGAAATCGGATTTTTTCAACTACGAGTTTGATCAGAAATTCGATTTGGTTGTCGAACAAACTTTTTTCTGCGCAATCACACCAAACTTACGAGAACCATATGTGCAAAAATGCGCTTCCGAAATATTAAGACCAGGAGGTAAGATGGTTGGAGTACTTTTTAATATCCCATTGAACTGGGACCAACCGCCCTTTGGTGGAAAAAAGGAGGATTACTTGCCAATATTTAAGAAATATCTTGATGTAATGGTATTCGAAGACTGCTATAACTCCATTTCTCCTCGTCAGGGAAGCGAGTTATTTATCAATTGTCTTAAAAATAAATAACATAATGATGACCCTTGAGCAGTGGGTCAAAGAATACAATGCCTGCATCATAAATGTCAATAGTGGCTGAAACGTTGTCGTCAGCCTTTATTTCGTTCCAAGCTTTTTTCATCTCTCGCGACCAATGAATATCATCGATTACCATAATAGATCGTTCATGCAGCGTCTTTTGCAATAGTCGGAAATAGCGCATGGTAGCCTCATAAGTATGGTTTGCGTCAATGTATACCATGTCAACAGCTTGGGTTGTCCCTTCTGTTAGGTATTGCGGTAATGTGACGTCAATATCACCGCCGATCAGCTTGATATTCTTCCTGTTTAATGCATCAAACCCCTGTTGTGCAATATCGCAATACGGTTGATACCCCTCGAAAGTTACCAGCCTAACATCGCTTATGGATGATAGGTAAAGAGCATTTATACCTAGACAGGTGCCTAGTTCTAAGACATGTTTGAAATTATATTGCGAAATCAGTCTGCTGAGCATCAAAGAACATTTCTTAGTGGTCAGGCTTACTCTCGCAACATCTTTAACCCTTTTGTGAGCAGATAATCCTTTTATACTTCCGGCCCCAAATGGACTTTGGACGTAATTAGTGTTTTTAAATAATCGTTGCCTTGCTTCTTCTATTTTTCGTTCCTCGTGATTCAAAGAACGATGTTTTTCTGAGGCTAAAATGGACTTACTAAACTCGAAGAAATAAGGGGAGTGTAGACTATACTTGTTTACTCGTGTTAGCCAGTAGCTAAGATATTCGGATAGCTGAAACAGCTTTTGGGAGCTAGACAAAATAATTTAATGTCGAGGACTAGTTTAATCTATAATCTGCTACCAATTGAAATTCCGGTATTTCCACTTCAAAATACTTACCATCCATCACTCGTTCTACAAGATAATAGCCTCGCATGCGACCAATACCCGTTTTTAGTACACAGGTAGAAACGTATCTATGGGTGTCACCTGGCTCAATGGTAGGCTGTAACCCAACTATCCCTTCTCCTTCAACTTCTTTTGTATAATAGGTGATATCATCAATAAACCAGTGCCGTCTCAACACCTGTATGGCGTGATTGCTATGGTTTTCTATTTCAATCTTATATGAAAATACATGATGAACCTGGTTCGGATTGGAATAATCCGACTGGTAATCAGTAGATACACATACTTTAATGCCTGCTGTAGTTGCTGTCACCATAAGTTCAAATACTCGACAAATATTTATAATATAAATCAACATGTCAACGAAAAATGTTCATTAAATGGTTTCAAAAAGCGTACTTTTTCGCTTCAATTAAAAAATACTAGGGAAATGAATGACGTGAAAATTGAGCCAAGCTGGAAGAAAAGGTTAAACGATGAGTTCGAAAAGCCTTATTTCCAGGAGCTTATTTCATTTGTTAGGCAAGAGTATGCGCAGCAGACAATTTATCCGCCCGGAAAAAAAATTTTTAGTGCTTTTGACCTTTGTCCTTTCGAAGATGCAAAAGTTGTGATCATCGGTCAGGATCCTTATCACGGAAAAGGGCAAGCCAATGGACTATGTTTTTCTGTTGCGGACGGTATTCGAGTACCGCCGTCACTAGTAAATATTTTTAAAGAGATAAAAGATGACCTTGGTATTCCTATTCCAGAGAGTGGTAATTTAGAAAGATGGGCGAAACAAGGAGTGTTACTATTAAACGCTACGCTGACCGTCCGCGCATCACAAGCAGGATCACATCAGGGAAAAGGATGGGAGCAGTTTACTCATGCGGCCATTAAGTGCTTAAGTGAAGAAAGAAACAATCTAGTTTTTATGCTTTGGGGAGCTTTTGCACAGCAAAAGAAGGAAATCATAGATGCAAGCCGTCATAAAATCTTAGCTTCACCTCATCCATCACCATTTTCGGCTCATAGAGGTTTTTTGGGTAATAAACACTTTAGTAAAGCCAATCAATATTTGGAAGAG
>CAYMST010000086.1:0-17308 GCA_964393115.1 uncultured Roseivirgaceae bacterium
AGCGTTGTCATCAGCAAACCTTGCGATAGAGTGCGAATAAGCTGTACCTGGAGAAAAGACATCTGTTAAAACACCTCCGCCTGTAGCACCTATACCTAACCACGGCAACCCTGTTGTACGTGGGAGTCTGCCATCTGGCCCAATTCTTGGAACAATAACATTTTCCAATGGTCCGCCTGGTCCAAAACTATTGGCTGTAGTAGGATCATATCTTGGGAGCCCTATTGAACCCAGTCCACCGTTCAAATTATTGTTATTCAATAAATCAAGTCCCAATAGATCACCGTTAAATGTATAATTTGGATTGAGGTAAATATCCGAAAAGCTATTTCCTAATCTCGCCCGATTTTGGGTGTTAAACTCTATGAACGTATTATTTGGCAAGCCCACATATATATCTGGTTGATTCAAGAAATCTGTTGGGTATTGGTTGACCACAATAGGGTTGTTGTTTACCGGGTTTACGAACTCTAAGAAATCCGATGTCCTACCTACCAAATCCGCATCAAAGCAGAATCCAACATACTTCACTGTTGTTTGCGTCCCCAAACTCGCTTCGCGAAGTTGATCAATTGAGTTATCCCTTTGAATTGCCTTACGTTGATCATTGGGTAAGAAATCATGTTTATTAGTTACCGCAGGTCCTCTGCCTCTTAGTCCGTTATACCCAATACTCCTGCTTGAGTTAAGATATGCTTCAAACCTTGCCCCAGCTTTTGCCTCGAAGCCAACTGTAAAATCTATGGCTCGAGTGGCATGATAGGTAACATTTGAAGCACCTTGATAAGTAGCTGACCCGTCCGTAATGCTGTTTGCGCTTAACAGGTGCTCACCTTGATCAGTATTCATTGGATGCAAAACCTCAACGTGGTTTGGCAAATCATCAATACTAATCTGATGCACATGCGAGTTATTTTCAAAGCTATACTCTCGAATGGTCTTCTTTGGATTGATCTCGTACCTTAGACTTAAAGTACCCGTTTGATGTACCCTATAACTAAAGAGGTGCGTCAGTTTTTTTCGAGGAGCCAAAGCGGGAAGTAATACGCTATTGATCTTAAACCAGTTTCCCTGATTTATTTTTGCCCATATTTCCAAAGGAACGTTATCCGCAATTCTATTTCCCGAGTTATAGATATCTATACCACACTCAATCGTTCTATGCTTAAGAAAAGTTGGGGATTCTAGCAAGTCCGTAGTGTTCGAAAGTAATTTAATGCCCGGTGAATATAGCTCTGGACCTCTGTACTTAACCGAACCAAAATCAATGTACGTTTTACCAGAACGGTCAACAGTTCCCGAGGTACTGTTTTTGGTATCTCGAATAATCCCTTCTTGAGCATTGGATAAATTAACCGACAGTCGATCTTGCTCATCGGTAATCGCAACACCACCTGTCACTACGGTATTTCCCCTTAATAAATTATCCCCTACGGTGATATCATAGCTTCCCAATCTGCGGTTCGCCTGGTTATCCCAATAACTTTGGTTGAAACCAGCAAATAAGTCTACACCGGTATATTTACCTCTTATCTCTTCACTATCGATGAGTTGTGCCAGGGCCCCGCTTTTAGATGGAGACTTTTTGTACCAATGCGCCGCAACTATAGCAGGGAGAATTTTATTCATCTCTCGGTATTCCCAACGCTTGTTGTTGCGTACGTCGGCTATTATCGAGTTCTTGGATTGATTGACATGTCCTATTATATAATTTTTAAATTCTCCATTGAATATACCCATGGTCCATTCTACTAAATCGGTAGGAATAACGTGTAGAGGAAATATAGCATCCATTCTATCAATGGAAGAAGCTATTTTATACCTGGCATCATTGATAAACACCTTTTTATTCTCTCTATTTCCATTTGGCACATCAATTTGAAATGTATTTCTGATAATCAGGTCCACTTTTGGCAAGTAATCTTCTCTGACCATCCTCAGGAAGCGCTGCGGATTGTCTCTATACATAATCCTGTAAAGCTGCTGCTCTGGCTTAGCTCTTTCGAAGAAGTATTTATACATATCCACTTTCATCTTAGCGTCTGCTCTAAAAAGAATATTAGCCATGTGGGTATTTTTGAAAACATCATAAACCACAGCCTTTCCTCCGTTTGCCCTCTCCAAACTAATGTATTGCTTGTTATTTGGTATGGCCAAACTGGTGTAGAACACTTTTTGAAGGCGTTCCGCTTCTGCCTTCAAGTTACTTCCTCCAGAACCAGATCTATTTCCAGTAAGAATATAATTGATAGTCCCGGACACATCATCTATATCCAATGACGAAACTGATACATTGGTAAAGTCAGCACCACCGTACTGGTCTTTGATGACCGGGAAGGCGCCATAATACCCCGAAAAGGCGTTTTGGACATAGGCCTCGACCGTAGGAAATGAGTTTATGGTAAGCCCGACGTCTACGGGTAGTTCTGCCACAAAGTCACCAGAATATATGGCCGCAATGATATCCTCTGCGTTTTCAGGAATCACATAGAAACTTTCACCTTCGTCTGGTCCTGGAAACTTAAAATTATAAGACTTTCCTGTAAAGTACCACTGTCCTTCTTGCTCAAAAGGGGCAACAAACGGGTATGGATCATGGATTGAAAGATCGAGTAAACCGAGTCCTGCAAGGTCAGTACTCGCCACTAGGTGTATAGCTCCATTTTTATTCTCTGAGGTCACACATCTACCACGCTGATTGATGCGACCAGCGCATCGTGATCGTTGTGGAGAATTCCAAAAGTCCCTCCACCATTGTCTCAAAGGCGGACACTCAGACCCTGGACATAAGTCATTGACCAATTCCTGATTTATCAACCATGTTCGTGACAAGCCTGCAGAGAGCTTTCCCAAGTTAAAGCCAACAAGTATCTGGTTAACTATCGCTGCCTCAGCAAATAAAACGATATTTTTTATTTTCTGAGGGATAACTGTAGAGTTCAGTAATTCTGCTCTTAGCTCATGAAGTTCCGCTGCCGTATAAAACGCTACAGCCTCTTTGAGCCCAATGTTCCCTGGGATGAATTTTCGCTTCCCTATCGTGTACTTGCCTTCAACTGTCGAAGATACACGTGAATACCAGCCACTACCATCAGTGGTATTTCCAGGTACCGATAGCTCGACAGATAAACTTAAAGCCACCCCAATAGACATTTTCCATTTAAATCGGTTCATCAGTTTTCCTGTGTACTCCAAAGCCGTGGCTACTGAGTTAAAGGCTACTCCAGCAGGAAACAGCTCTAGTCCTCTTAATGCATTCACGTTTGTTCGTAAGTAACCTGCGATTCCAGCCAAAAGAACCTGCGGATCAATATCGACCTTCTGCTCGGCTCCTATTTTAACTGAAATTTGACTATCAAAATCCTTGGTCCCAATCTCTACAAATGTTGCCACAGGGATTCCGAAGGTACCTTTCGGGAATTTGATCTTTACATTAGTAGCAATAGAAGTACTTACTTCACCATAACCAGCATCATAACGTTCTCTGCTAAATTTAATACTCGCGGGATTAATCTCTACACCTGCGTTAGTTCCAGGTATACTCGCCTCTACTGTTGCCGGACTTACTCCAATAAATGCGCGTTCACCCCGATTACCACAACCAGAACGGTCTAAGGCACCTAATAGGTGCGCAATTGTTTCTGCACCATATTGCAACCTTTGGTTCGCAAAATTAAGGTTTAAACGTTCATCCGGATTAAAACCGGAGCAATGATTAATCTGCGCGTTCCCTGTACCCAAAAAGCTTAAACAGAGTACCGCCATCAATAACTTCTGTAAAAGTTTTGTCATCATATTTCTGATTTAAAATGCTTAAATGACTAAACTTTAGTTATTGTTATCCAATTCCTGAAGCTTGGATTTCAACGCATTGATTTGTTCTTGTTGCTCGATGGTATACAATGTAAGCTCTTCGATTTTCTCCATGAAAATTCGGCTCATCTCAGCGACATCTATCCCCTCTTTTTCAATCATCTTGGCAGAAGGGACGTTCGGTAAGTGTTTGTTTTCTTCTACATAATCTTTTACCTCCTCAAGTGAAGTCAATTCATAACCATCAGCAAACACATAGTCTGCCCATTCAGACTTCGGTCTGATCAGCAGATGCTCAGCATATAACTTTCCGTTTTTTGCTGCTAAAACGGATTGACCATTACCATCAAAGAGTTGTGTTGAAACACCTTTTCTGTGCTCTATAATATTATGAAATGAAGTATTTCTGATGCTAAATTTCTCATGCAGGTTAGACTTTTCCGCTAAAAACTCAACAATCCTAGTTCCATTAAAAATAGATAACTCAAATACACTTAACGTATTATGACCTGAACGAAAACCACCTCTAACTGGATCAGAAGTATGACCGTACAATCGCTGTCCTTTTTTACCAAACTTTATATCATCATTGAAAGTAGCAAGTCTGTTAAAGCTGGTTTGTTTTTGGAAAAGGACATTTGATGACCGAATCGAAAAAGCAAGCCACTGATTGTGATCGAAGAAGTTGGTAGCACTACCATTGGCATATACAATATGTTTACCAACCGGATTTAGTAGCCTGGTGAATGTTTTATTGGCTTCAAATGCCAAGTGCCCATTCGGATTGAAAAGTTCGGTTGTGTTATCGTCGGCTTCAAATATGATTTTACCTGAATTATTCGATAACCTGGTAACACCACTGCTTGCTTCTAAGGCCACCTTTCCGGCCGAGTTAAGAATCGTTGCAGAATTACTATTTGCTGCAAACATGATTTTGTTATTTGGGTTTCTCAAATACTGCGCATGTACAACAGAGTTAGATAACCCGATGAGTAGTAATAAAACGATACTCATAGAAGCATTAGGCCAGAAACTGGTCTTTTGTTGAAAAGAGGAATACATAATCTAGAAAATTTAATGGTATACATATTTTACAGCAACGTCTCCGTTGCCGAAAGTCAAAACCAAGTAATAATACGTTTGAAAACGATTATTTTTTGGTTTTTACAAGATTAACGAAACCATCAACAAACTACCAAATCAGCAAAAAGAATTACAATTTCAACAAAAAAACACCTCAATATGACGTTAAAATTGAAAATTTGTTAAAAACAACAAAAACAAAGATTAACACCCGTTTTCTACGTAAAAAAACCTTTTTGATAAGAGTCACTACGCATAAACATTACGTAAATCAGTCATAAATCATTAGACATTTCTATTGAATCATAAATCAAAAGAAACGTTTGACAGCACCAGATGCACATTTTGACATTACTCTTCTCAATGAGACTCCCTTGCTTTTCACAAAAAAAACCGACCCATACATTGATTGTTGCTGCAAAAACAACCAAAAAGAACAATATGCAAGTCATCACTGTTTTAGATGGAGTATACACGATACATTACCTGCAGTATTTAGACTCCTGACAAAAGCTCACGAATACACTATGTGCCACTAACACCTAATTCTGCTCAATAATTATACTTTTGGGTCTTTTTTTACCCCATACACCGACCTAGTAACCAATTTGACACGTCGGTTTTGGACCGTTTGAAGCAAAATCAATTTAACTCGTACCTCCATCAAAACTTTCATTACTGAGGTTATTCACAGCACATTTCATTTACCTGAAGCAAAACGTCCTAATCGAAATTTATTCACTTCAAACCCACCAATTTTGACGTATTTTTTTCGCATTTTAGCCTAATAATTTAATAACTACGTTAATTTTTTTTCTAAATGCCTGAATAGAGACCTTTATTAAGGAGAGAGACACCTATTAATTTCTGATTTTTTTGGATAATAAAGCATCAGGTTGACCCTAAAAAACAAATGAAACTATTCGAATTTCATACCACTAAATATGGACAAGAGCTACCAATGGATTTAGGAAGGTTTGAAGAGACTCCTCACTTCTTCTTCGAGGAGCCCCCTCATACGACAAACTTCTATGAAATGTTCTTTTTCGAATCTGCCAATGGCATTTTTGAATTGGACCATCAGAGAATACCATTGCAAGATCACATGGTCGTATTCGCATCCCCCTACCAAAGGAGAAGTTGGTTAGTGGATCGGAATAAAATCAAAGGATACTACTTGATTTTCGAAAAGCAGTTTCTTTCCAAACTTTTTATCGACCCATTATTCGTTTACAAGCTACAATATTTTCATAACCATCAGACACCCTTATTTATTCAAGAAGATCAGGACGCATTTACCAGGTATAAGTCCATTTTCACGGATATGCTTAAAGAATTAGACTACCTAGAAAGTGATAGTGAAGACCATTTAAGAGCCTTATTGCTTTTAACACTTGCCTATACCAATAGGAAATATGCCACCGCATATAACCTATCCCCTAACAGAAAAACTGACACCATCGCGTTTCAATTTAAGAAAATAGTAGAACGAGAAATCAAAAACATTCAAACAGTTCAAGAGTTTGCTGACATGCTTAAGGTAAATAGGGTATTGCTGAATAAGGTCGTCAAACGACAATTTAATATTTCTGCGTCGCAGTTTATCAAAACACAACTATTAACGCAGGTCAAAAAGGAACTTTTATTTTCAAACCGCTCCCTTAACGAGATCGCTCACACCCTTAATTTTGCGCACGCCTCTAGCCTTATTCGTTTCTTTCGAAAAGGAGTTGGTATATCCCCCACCCAATATAAAAACGACTACCACAACACAAGACGTTAGATAGTGCTGCACTCTCTTACATCACTAATCAACTTTATAAAAACAATATTTTCGCACTCATTCCAGGAATTTACTAGAGAACACACAAATCCCTATAATGCATCTCTAAACAAAGCATTTATTAACTCAATAAAACCGTCTACATATTCGTTGACAAATCACAAACCAAGGGTATTAAACGCTAATGATTTAACCTTTTCACTTTTAATTTAAGGACATGATAAAACTGAGTAAGATAGCTGTGGGCATCATCACTTTATTGACAGCGAGCTTGTTAATAATAGTTCCAAGAGTCCGATTTCGACTCCTTGGTAAATCGAAGCAAAAAGTGTTAAGCACAAATAGTCAAGAAAATTTATACTGTTAGACTGCAGGCTAAAGCACTAATCACATATCAGCAAAAAGCCACCTCATGCAGTAAACTGCCTAAGGTGGCTAAATATAACAATTAATACCTCAATTGATCTTTTATGTAATCGCTTAAGACGGCTACATATAAATCAGTGGTTATTTGATGGAAATCAATTGATGATTCTCATATCCTTTATCAGATACAATCTTAATCAGATATAATCCTGGGTCAACATCTGCAACATCAAATGAACTCGGTAAGCTCGCACCAGATTGAGTCGTTACAAATGTCTTTCTCAGCGTACCGTTCGTTCCGTAAAGCTCTAATGTCACCATCTCATCAGCATCAAACACCAAATTCAATTTAAATTGATCCGTGGTCGGATTCGGGTAAACCAATGCATCATTTGGACCGATCGTTCTTTGCTCTATTAAGGTGTAATTGCTATACGTAATTTTCGGTTCGGTATCAGTATCGAATGACGCTAGTCTAAAGGCTTCACTAGATGGATCATTTGGCGCTTCCCTACGTGGCTCTGCATCTGGAAGAGCCTGTATAGTATTAGGCAAGTTAGCACCAATTGGCACACATTCGTTATAAGCATTGATTCCTTGGGCATTAGAAGCGACATATGCTTTCAACTTGGTACCACTTTTAGCTTGAAAACCGGGTTTAAACCTGATCCGTCCTGTAGTATGATACTTCACTTCAGAACCCGGCAGGTAAGAAACCATAGATTCAATCAAGTCTTCTGCAGAGGCAAAATAAGTCCCAGAGCTATAACTGGTACCAGAGGCTCCGATTGCATGATTTGGGAAATCACTAATCAAAAATCGGTTTCTACGCGAGTTATTGGCGTAAGACAACTCATATACATTTTCGTTAGGGTTAATAGAATACACTAAATCCAAGGCTCCAGATGTATACGGTGTGTACTGAAAAGTATGCGTTCTAGAAGCTTTTGGTGCAATCCCTGGAAGGTTAACGCTAATAATTTTAGTGTAGGCATCGTCATTCATCCTGGCCCAAATAGCAAGTGGTGCGCTAGTAGCACGCTTATTCCCTGTATTCATCACCTGTATGGAGAATGTAACGGGTCTATTTTTTATTAAAGCCCCTTGAAAATGCAACAGATTGTCAGTATTTGAGCTTACCACCTTTATTCCAGTAGGGGAAAGCAACTCGGGCACAACGTACTGACCAGCGCCGAACTCAATAAATGATTTTCCACCGACATTTGTGTATCCATTTTCAGCATCCACTGTACGATTTATCGTATTCCTTTGTCTATTATTCAGGTTTTGTGATAGATGATTATGTTCATCTGTTATAGTCGCACCCCCGTATACATTTACGGTTCCCTTATATATATTTAGGACATTATAGTTTATTGTAGCGAGATATTGATAGGCTTGACTATTCCAGTACGCCTGATTGAAGGGCTTACGAATGGAATACCCAGTATACTTCCCATCAATTTCGCCAGTATCAATTAGCTTCTCCAAAACCCCATCCTTTACACTGGATTGCTTGTACCAATGTGCTGCCACGATAGCGGGTAGAATCCGGTTCATTTGTCGATATTCAGGCTTTATGTTGTTTCTTACGTCGGTAGTAATTAAATCCCCTGCAATATCGATTTGTTCCTCTAGCCATTCTCTATAAGGCCCCTCAACAATCCCCTTTATCCAGTCTAACTCGTTTTGCGAAACGCTAACTCCACCGAGGTCAACATCCAGTTCAATGATGCTCCCATCCACATAAAATTTAGCATCTTCAATGTAGACATTCCGCCCATCCTTATTTCCATTGGGAACGTCGATATAAAATGTATTTCTTATGACGTTGCGAACATTCGGGACACCTCCTCTTGTATATATACTAAACAGCTTACCTGCTCCATCTTCATGAAGCATTTCCAAAAACTTCTGCTGTGGATTAGCCCTTTCCCAAAGATGACGTATCGCTTCTTTTTTCATTTCAACGTCAGCGGCAAAAAGAATTTGAGCCATATCTGTCTTCTTAAAAGGTTCATAGGCCCTAGCATATCCTCCATTATCCCAGTCAAGACTTATGTTTTGCTTGTTATTAGGCATTGATAACGACGTTAAAAACACATTTCGAAGTAAGTTTCCATTGGCTTGGAGATTTGTTCCTCCGCTTCCATTCCTATCCGCCTTAAGGATAAAATCAATGACTTTATTGGCGTTATCAGTGTCGATTGCTGCTACTTGTACATCAGCAAAATCTGCACCACCAAAATCACTAAAAATATTCTGTGGTATTTTTATATCCGAGGCCTCGCCGGCTGAAAACTGATAGGTATCAAGGTTTTCGATATCAAACCCAGGAATAGACACGATCCATTTATTTCCAGAGCTTGGATCATTCAAAATCTCATAGGTTTCTTGCGAAAAATTTGCCTTTCCAAATACATACTTTCCCGACAATCCAAAGACATCACTATTGCTACTTACCCAAATCGGCTGATTGTTTTTTCCATTGCCTTTCACTAGGGACTTACGATTACCGTTTATATCTCCTAGTACACCGTTAGGATCCAGTCCTCTTCGAACTAATTCAGGCATCCTACATTGACATAAATACTCTGCATGTGCAAGTGTTATTTGCCAGGAGCGAGCCACCGCTACACTCTGGGAACCGGAGAAAATACCTTCCGCTCGTGTCCCTCTTACATACTTGTCCCATGGGGTACCAGACCCAGCAAAAGAAGCACGAGTATTTATCCTCATGTATCCCACACCATTATCATCACGTCCAAAGTCTAACCCCACTTCTCCCGCAAATGCCAACTCAATGAGTGGATTATCTCCACCAAAAATATGTAAAGCAAAGTCTCTAAAGATCTCATCTTCTAAAGCCAATGGTATGCGGTTAACCACTTTTTCAATAAGCTGGTTTAGACCCGCCTCAGCAGCTCCCGACACCGTAATCTCCTGATTACCCAGCGGGTGAGAGATCGTCACACCTGCAGACACTAAGCCAGCAGCCTGTGGAATGGGGGCACTGACACCAACAGAGATAATTCTGTTGTTGGACACTTCGATTTGAGATCCGTAGATAGACAAAGCAGTTTCATTTTCAAACCCTCCCGTCCAGATCCCAAAACCTGCATCACTAGAGTTAGCAGCGGTGAAAGTGGTCGCTAGTCCGAATGTCCCACCATGATTTCTTAACCCAAGTAGGTGTTGCGTTATTTGCGCTGACAGCTGTCCTCGCGGAGGTAAAGCCTGCGCTTCAGCTTCAGTCGAGCATATTAGTGCTAGCAACACTAATAAACCGAACAGAGAATTCTTCGTAGTCATATGTCCAAATATTTTGTTGAAGAATTATTTAGACGCCTTCAAAGCTTCTAATTCTTGGATAATCTTAGCAAGGCGTTCCTCTTGATCGATTGTATATAACGTAAGCTCCTCTATTTTCTCTAGTAAAAGCTTATTCATTTCTCCAATGGAAATACCATCTTTTGCTTCTTGCTCTTGAGCTGAAGGAATATTTGGCAAATGTTTATTTTCCCTGATATAAGTAGCCACTTCTGTTAATGGCATTAAGTCATATTCCTGTTCAAAAACGTAATCAGGCCATCTTCCCTCTAGTTCAATGACCAACTCTTCAGCGATAATATTACCGGCCACAGCCAGTTTATATCCGTTTGGTATAGTACCTGTATTCACGCCCAAGGCACCTTTTCTCAAAGTAAGAACAGCGTTTGCATTTCCATCGAAGATTTGCGTCCAATTGTTCTGCGAATGCCAAAGTATTTTTTTCCCTTGGAAGTTTTTGAGACCAAACCTCCTGAGACCGGAAGAGGTAGTTTCTGAATCAATTAGTCCCATCAATGAGTTCTTTTGGTAAAGGCCAATAGACCCATTACTTGCACTATTTGAGTGTATACCAAAACGTTGTACGCTTGGAGATTTTAGGTAAACACCAGTATTGGTTTTAACCAGTCCCGTTACCTTTAAATTTCCATTAACCTGGAGTCTTTCTGTAGGAGCATTTGTACCAACGCCTACCCTCTTTCCTGAGCTGGTGGTCCAAATATTACTATTATTACTAGACCATTGAGCATTAGCTGTTATAAACAACCCAAAAAACGCTACACATTCAATAAGCATCTTTTTCATAATACAGAGATTGAATTAATAAAATAAATTTTTAAAATCTGTTATATCCTTCCAAATGACTAAGAGTGAACTCTAGCGTCAAAATCAAGACTAACATGCACTAACGCAAACACCATGTGTGGTATGCTATTTAAATTCTACTCATATCTAAATAGTCATCATTATGACGCCCTCAAAATCACAATGCCGTTCCCTTCCTATATCAAATTCATATTAGACCCTGTATTTTAACACTTACACTTTAGGCACTATCAACAAAACATAATTTACCTGATACCACGTCAGCGTTGGAACTCTAAACCGCACTGACATGATTTATTTAAAGAGATATACGACTTATATTATTACACCACAAAGATGCCGTAGGTAGTTAAAAAACGTATTGTTTATTGGATAACATAATTGGCATTTTGATAAGAGTCCTTAAACTCTGTCGGTGAAACCCCTTCTCCGTTCTTGAAAAACCGTATTAGGCTCGACGAATCCGCAAACTTCAGGTCGTAAGCTATTTCGCTAACCGCCCGATCAGAATGCAACAACCTCTTTTTGATTTCAGTTAACAATCTCATTTTAATCAATTGCGAAGCAGATATATTAAACTGTGTCTTAACCATCCGATTAAGCGTCACCCTACTTATCTTCAGTAGATCAGCATACTCGTTTACCGTATGCATAGTATGAATATTCTCTTCAACCAATTTTTTAAACTCAAAAGCCAATGAGTTGACTTTAATGCATGTAGCAAGTCCGTATGTATCTGAATATTCTCTATTCGTATTAGCCAAAATAAGTAACAAAAAAGCACGTAAGAAGTCTTCACTATCATCCTGAAAATAAGCCAGTTCTTTCGTCATTTTGAAAAACATACGCTCATAACTTCTGAAAGTCATCTCATCTTGTTGCAAGTAGAGTGGTGTTTGCTGATTATGAAAGTATTGAAGCTTAAAAACATAAAGCGTATCTGAAAAAAGCTCTTCCAAAAACTGGTTTGCGAAGATGAGAAAATACCCCTTAACCTTATTTCTATCAACAGACCAGCTTCTTGTTTGGTAAGGACTCGCAAAAACGATTAGATTATCTTTAAGCTCTATAACCTGATCGTTAAGCTGAAGCGTTCCGCTAGCCTCCTCGAAGAAGAATATTTCATAAAAATCAACCGTATGAGGTAATTCTTCAAAAAAGAAATGTGGACAATTATCAAATCGACCAAGATCCATAGACAGGTTTTGCCTGTACTTTCCTTTATGAAATTCTATTAGTTTCATCAATAAGCTTTAAAATAGGTATACAATTAATTTAAGGGGTTAATTGGCATCTACGAATGTATTCTTATCCAGAACTAAAAAGCAATGAAGGGAATTAACAATTTCCCAAACCTTTTAACCCATATGTTAGTATAAGATTAATCTAACTACATTAAACCGTTCGGTTTTCGTTTAAAAAACCTAAAAAAATTGTCCTACAAACATATTTACAAAAATCCATAAAACCGCTAACTCCCGGAAAAACAATGCCTTAACTCCTTCAGTTGTAAATATCGCAAATAAAAAATCGATTTATTATATAGAGTTAATCGATCTACTTAAAAAACCAGTTTCAAATCATGAATTCTGCAAAATTCACCAGCTGAAAACCAGCCAGTTATTTTAGATAAAAAAAAACAAACTAGAAGAAATGTCTTAGGCTACCATTTTTTTTTCACAAACTTGTTTTTAATCTACTTACAGAATCTCATTATGAACCAACAGAAACTAGTTTTATATGGAATCAATAAAATAATTAGAACGAAGAGTTGGTTTGAAGGGGGGGAGGGCGCAGCTAGATTTCATATAGCTCTCAAATAGATCTTTATAATGGAGGACCAGGTAAACGTTTCAGTGGTCTTTCAAGAGAATACAAAAAAAGGGCTGCCCATATAGAGCAGCCCTTTATACATCTAAATAATTTTAATACTATCTCACTTCTAGTTTCTTCCAAACTTCCGCATCTTTTGATCTGATATTAAGAAGGTAAAGTCCTGCACTTGGGAACGTGGTCCCCTTTATGACTTTCTTGTCACCAGCCTCAAAAACAAATCTCCCTAGAGAAACCCCATTTACAGACATCACATCAATCGTCGCACGACCACTCAGATCTCCTATTGTAAGGTCCTGTAAGCCACTTGTAGATAATGGGTTAGGGAATAACATTATATTTCTTTGACGCTGATCTATGACTGAAGAAACAACTTCCACGGTAACCTCACACGTGGCGGTTAATGCCCCATCTGTTGTGGTTACGGTAATAACGGCTGTCCCGCTACCAACGACAGAAACAACACCACTTCCATCCACAGTTAAAATATTAGTATTTGAAGACGACCAATTCACACTTGCATCTGTAGCATTGGCAGGGGACACTGTCGCAGTAAGTGTTAATTCATCCCCAATCGTTGCAGCGTCGGCTGGACACCCGACTATTGTTACACCTGTAACCGAAATAGGGTCTACCACCATCTCACATGACGAAGTAAACGAACCATCTTCTGTCGTCACCGTAATCGTTGCTGTACCTAAACCTACTGCTGTGACCACACCGTTAGCATTCACAGTCAGCACATCAGCGTTTGAGGTTGACCAACTTATACTTTGATTGGCAGCGTTACTAGGTTCCACGGTAGCTGTAAGTGTTAATGTTCCGCCGATGGATATTGCACCAGAAGAACAGTTGTCTATGGTTACATCCGTCACCGCAATAGGAACAACGGTTATTTCGCAAGACGAAGTGAACGCGCCGTCCGTTGTTGTCACCGTTACTGTTGCATTACCCAAGCCTACTGCTACAACTTCCCCTAGTTGACTAACCGTTAAAACATCAGTATTCGAACTTGACCAGCTCACTGATGCATCCGTAGCATCACTTGGAGAAACAGTTGCTGTTAAGGTCAGCTCAGTACCCAGTTGAACGGATTGACCTGGGCAGTTGTCAATCACCACCCCGGTAACTGGAGATCCATTAACCATGATGTCTATTGAGCAACTAGCCGTATGGTCCCCATCAGTGGTCGTCACCGTGATCACCGCAGTCCCTATACCGTTGGCTGTAATATTACCTTGTGCATCTACAGTTATGACATCAGTGTTAGAAGAGGACCAAGTCACGGACTGATCAGTTGCATTTGCAGGCAATATTGAAGGCGTTAGCTTTAATATCGACCCGGTCACTAAAGCCCTATCGGGACAGTTGCTAATGACAACTCCTGTTACCGCTATAGGGTCTACTGTTATCTCACAAGTAGAAATAAAGGCTCCCTCTTCTGTAGTCACTGTAATTGTCGCCGTTCCTACAGCATTGGCGGATACTTCTCCATTGCTATCTACTGATAATATGTCTGGGTTTGAACTCGACCAGCTCACCGCCTGGTTGTCAGCATCCAATGGAGCTATACTTGCCGTCAAATTCAATTCGTCGCCAATAGTCATATTTTCAGCTGGACAGTTATCGATATCAATTCCTGTAACGGCAATAACTTCTGGTGGACATCCCGTTATATCTCTTATCGACACATTTCTTAGTACCCAAGTGATGTCAGAAGCTCCAAACATGAACTCATAGCGATAATTATCTCCGCTTGTTACGGTAGCTGCTTCATTTGATATCTCCAACTCAAACTTAAAGTTTTGGAAGCGATCCGTAAGCGCTACGCTTTGACTGAGTAACGGTATCCACTCAAGGTTTTGGTGGCCTCTTCCTCCAAATAAGAAATCTACTGATCGGTTAGCATCTGCCATTGCATCAAAAGAGATCAAATAGGTTCTTCCATTTTGTATAGGAACCCCACCATCTGTAGGTACCTCATCACCATCTAACCATTGGTAAAAGACAAGATCACCAGGTTCTGAAGTCTCCGGAATGGAACTAAATGTTAATTCTCTATTTGATGAGGACAGATTTACTGATGCAGCATTCGTTCCACGGACGAACCATGGTGGCGTAGCCTGTCCTCCACTAAATGCTCCAAAATTCGGGTTGCGCAATAGATTTGTGACACAAGGATCTGGTAAAATCGCTTCTTCTACCGTTATATCACAGCTTGATGTATGAGCACCGTCATTGGTCGTAACTGTAATCGTTACTGTTCCCGCTCCTTGGCCCTCTACTCTTCCTGTAGAACTGACTGTTGCTACGTTTGCATCAGAAGTTGACCAGGTGACCCCTTTGTCTGAAGCGGTAAGTGGGAAAACCGAAGCTGTAAGGCTTACCCCCTCGATACTAGTAATTGTGGAAGAGGGGCAATTATCGATAGAGACACTAGTTACTTCAGAACCAGTGCTGCACGTAGTGACATCTACCATTGAGACATTTCGCAACGTCCAAGAAATATCAGAATCCCCAAAACGGAATTCATAGCGGTAGTTATTGTCATCAGACACCGTTGCGTTTGCATTTGATATGATAAATGAAAAAGTAAACGTCTGGAAAGCTGTTGTTAAATCTACATTTCTTGAAACCAATCCACTCCATCCAAGATTAGCATGACCCCTACCACCAAATTCGAAACCAAGTGAACGAGGAGCATCAGCTCTGGCTTCAAAAGAAACAGTATACAATCGTCCTTCTTGAAAACCTACACCGTCTTTGGTTTTAACTTCATCTCCGTCGAACCAATAACGTAAAATCAGATCTTCCTCTTTAGGACTACTTGTGGCGACGGATATCTGATCAAATTTCAGTTCACCGTTAGTCACGGTCATGTCAGCTGAAATATCTCCGTCAGCACTAAAGTTAGCCAACCAAGGGAATGCAGCGTTTGGTGCCGTAAATCCGAAGAAAGAAGAATTACCTATCAAATTCGTCTCGCAGGGATCTGGTAATGTAGTTGTAACATCACATGTAGAAGTAAATGAACCCTCTTCGGTCGTTACTGTAATCGTCGCACTACCTTCTTCTAAAATGGTTAGTTTACCATTCTCATCTACCGTCAAGATACTTTCATCTGAGCTCGACCAGCTGACAGACGAATTCGTAGCGTCAAATGGCTCTATAACTGCACCTAAAGTAACTCCATCAGAAGGGGAAATCGATCCTGTCGGACATCCACTTATAGACACTCCGGTAACCGCAACATTCGCCGCATCACAACCGGTAACATCCTTGACGGATACATTGCGTAAATCCCAGTCAATATCCGAATTCCCAAAACGGAAATCGTAACGGTAATTGTTATCATCAGATACCGTCGCTTGAGTATTTGCGATCGTAAAGTTGAACGTAAACTCCTCATATGTTGTCGCCAAATCAAAGGTTCTGCTGAAAAGTCCATTCCAGTTAATATTATCATGGTCCCTTCCGCCAAACTCAAAATCTATGGTACGTAAAGCGTCTGCTTTCGCCTCAAATGATACACGATAGGTACGGCCATCTTGGAAGCCAACACCATCTTTAGCTCGTACTTCATCACCATCAAACCAGAAACCAAGAGATAAGTCTCCTTCTTCAGGGTCTGTGCTTTGAATCGAACTGATGTTAAACGACACTTCTCCACTTGACGCTGACATGCTGGCTTCTGCTCCATTCTGAGACAAGAACAACCATGGAAACTGAGCCGCGCTAGAGGTGAATCCAAAGAACGTTGAATTGCCTATCAAATTCGTCTCGCAAGGATCTGGTAATGTTGTTGTAACATCACATGTAGAAGTAAATGAACCTTCTTCGGTAGTCACTGTAATCGTCGCACTACCTTCTTCTAAAATGGTTAGTTTACCATTCTCATCTACCGTCAAGATACTTTCATCTGAGCTCGACCAGCTGACAGACGAATTCGTAGCGTCAAATGGCTCTATAACTGCACCTAAAGTAACTCCATCAGAAGGGGAAATCGATCCTGTCGGACATCCACTTATAGACACTCCGGTAACCGCAACATTCGCCGCATCACAACCGGTAACGTCCTTGATGGATACATTGCGTAAATCCCAGTCAATATCTGAATTCCCGAAACGGAAATCATAACGGTAGTTATTACTATCAGATGCCGTTGCTAGATTATTTGCGATCGTAAAGTTGAACGTAAACTCCTCATATGATGTCGTTAGATCAAAGGTTCTGCTGAAAAGTCCATTCCAGTTAATATTATCATGGTCCCTTCCG
>CAYMST010000087.1:0-17271 GCA_964393115.1 uncultured Roseivirgaceae bacterium
GTTAGCTGCATCGTTACTAAATGGTCGATTGAGTTACCCGACTGTTGTTTTTATGGACGAAAGATATCAAATGCTCTCTCCGGTACCTGGCTTCCGAAAGCCTTTGGAATTGGATATGATGTTGAGATATTTTGGTGGCAATAATCACTTAAAGGTTGAATGGACGGAATATCAAAAAAACTTTAAATCAGACATAGTACCAGTGAATTGATTGCATGATTATTGCATGGAGCCGTTTTTTATTTGCCTGACAGTGGTTAGGTTTGTAGTAAACTCGACGAACTGTGGGAATTCAATCTTTAGATCTTCATCCAATAATTGACAAGAAAATATTGGATACTTTTTATTCTGGCAATGAAGCACTACTCACGAAGATGCTGGGTGTTTTTCTTGAAAACACACCAATAAACCTTAAGTCGTGTGAAACCAGTGCTAAGTCCGGAGATCCAGAAGCCTTCAAAGCAGCAATACATAAAATAAAATCTACTTTTCCACTTGTTGGTCTTCCTCATTTAGAAAAAATCTGCAAAGAAATTGAGAAAGTTGCTTTGGAATGTTCAAATAAGGAGAATTTGATTAAATTCAATAAATTGAAACGAGAGTTGGATAAATGCTATCCAATTATGGTGTCCGAGTATGAAAAGTTATCTATAATCCAAGCAACGAAGTGAGTTCAAATATGAATTGTATTATAGTCGACGATGAGGCTATGGCCCGAGAGCTGCTCAGCGACTATTGCGAAAAAGTAGAAGGCGTCAACGTGGTGGCGGTATGCCAAGACGGTCTAGAAGCCATGACAGCACTAAGTAAGCATACGGTTGACTTTATATTTTTAGATATAGAGATGCCCGAGCTTAGTGGTATGGATTTAATTAAATCAAGCCAAAATCTTCCTGAAATTGTATTGACCACCTCCAGTACAGAGCATGCCCTTGAGGCCTATGAATATAAAGTAGCCGATTACTTGGCTAAACCCATTTCCTTCCCGAGATTTTTAAAAGCAATTGAACGAATTCGTGAAATCTATAAATCTGAAGGGGATACCAAAGAAGAAATTTTTGTCAAAGTAGATGGTCGCTTTGTCAAGCTAAGGTTAGATGAGATATTATATATCGAAACACTAGGCGACTACGTAGTATTCGTAGTAGATGGAGGAAAGAAATACATTGTGCATTCCACCTTAAAGAACATAGAGGATAAAATCAAAGATCAAAACTTCCTCAAAGTACACCGTAGCTATATGGTTAACCTGAGTAAGATTATAGATATAGAAGAGTCTAACTTGTTAATTGCCGATAAGGTAATTCCGGTCAGCAGGTCACAAAAGCCAGTGCTGATGAAAAGAATCAACTTGATTTAATGACGCGAATAGCGGTTTACACGTCAATATTTGGGGCGTATGATGGTTTACTTCCTCAACAGCGGTTTCCAGGGGTAGACTACATTTGCTTTACCGATCAGCCGTTTAAGTCGAAAGTTTGGAAGATTAGAAATATTGAGCCTCGTCACGAGGATCCTACAAGATGTAGCCGTGAGATAAAAGTGTTGCCGCATAAGTTTCTTCCTGATTACAAGCATTCTGTCTTCATAGATGGCAATTATCTGGTTAAGAAAAACCCTTCTCACTACTTCAATACCCAGCTAAAAAACACGAATGTGCTAGTCTTTGATCACAACCAATGCGAAGATGCATGGGATTGTGTGTATAAGGAATACGACTATTTGATGGCTTTGGAAAAGGCTGGTAAGCGAAGAGATGATCCCGTGGTTATGAAGGAACAAATAGAGCGGTATAAGCGTGACGGATACCCAGAAAATAACTCATTGATTTTTTCTGCAGTGTTACTGAGGAATCATCTAGAAGCAGACGTGGTAAAAACGATGGAACGCTGGTGGGATGAGATCCAAAATGGTAGCAAGCGAGATCAACTTAGTTTTAACTACTCTGCATGGAAAACCGGACTTAGCTTTGAATACTTAGACGGAGACCTACGAAACCATGAATTTGTAGAGCAAATAGGGGTGCATCGCTCCGATTATCGTGGTAAGTATTTCCGCTATCGGTTAAAGAAATTGTTAGGTATCAAGAAATAACTTCAGGCTACTGTTCTAGTCATCAAATATCAAGTGTAGCTGTTGAAGGATTTCTCCACAAAGTATTTGTGAGGCATCGTTGATCGCATGTATGGCGACATCTTCTTTGTGAAGTACCCTTGGAGGTTTTTGAAGTGCCGCTTCACGATCAGTTTTGGACAAAGCACTTTCATCACCCTCATATGTTTTCCAGGATTCGAACCAATGGTCCCGTCCTATGATCTTAGCTTCTTGCCGTGGATAATAGTTTTGGTATGCATTGTAAAAGCTATAGACTACTTGAGTAATAGCATCGTAATTTCGTTGATGGGTATACAGCTGAGCAGTAGCTTTTGCTTTCGAACCGTCCTCTAGAGTGATCTCTTTTTCTATAGTTTCCATTTCAGGTTCTAGCAGTTCGACGCTCGCATCTAGCCTTGAGATTCGACCGAAGATAAGGATGTCAGCAGCGAGATCCTGAGCAATCTCCTGCAAAGCATATTTATTCCTGAGTTCACGTGGATGGTGTGCTGAAGGCATATAGTTTATTTTGATAAAATCTTTGATGTCAAGTCCTTTGCCCCAAATGGGATGAAAACGTTGGGCTATTTGCACCTGTAGTCCTTCATTGAGAGGTTGCTCAAATATGCAATTTGATTCACGCCACGTGTCATTTTGAAACCCAAGAATGGCCACTTTATATGTCGCCATTTTCTTTGCCTGAGCCATTCTGGCCACTGCATCCATATAATCTCGCTTATAATGAATGATATTGCTGAAGTGAACATAGGCGTTTAGCGCAGCTGATTTTGACCCTTCGTTCATAAGCATATCACCAAGGATATATTGCTCACTGACGTATTTGCTCACAGCTGAGGCGTATTTCTGTTCGGCAAGTTGAATGTCCTCAGCATAGTCTTCGAAGCTGCTGATATGAATACCACACTTTCGTAATATATCGGAAGGCATGTTTTTGAGTTGTTCTTGCCTGTTGGTAATGTTGCTAAGGATCGTAATGATCTCCTGGTTCTGTTTGATGGTGATTTCACCTTTATATTCTTTTGTGTCTCGCAACAAATGGCCTAGTCTTTCCTTTGAAGTCCTATTGAATTTGGCGTAAGATTCTTTAAGTATTCCCAGGGTGTTTTGGTGTCTTTTTTTCTTTAGATCTCCGGTGATTGCATAGCATGAATATTCTAACGCTCTATTAAAGTTTCGTTTATTCAGGGCTTTGCGAGCTGTATTACTCAATCGCTTCGCCTCTCTTCTGTTTTGAGCATTACTGGTTATGTGAGAGCAAGAAAGTAAGACGACTAATGTAAACGTGATGTATCTAAGCATAGTAATCAATTAAAGAGAATAAATTTACGAACGCACATTTCTAAAAATTTACAAAAAGCATGCCGACAAATGTCAAGTAGATGAAATATTATGCTTTATTAGATTGACGGGGCTTTAAAAGACTTGTTTGAAGAATCCTATAAAGCTGCTTTATTGACCATTAGTGTGGTTTGTAGAAAACCTATTAAGCGCAATATCAAATCCGGTATTAAGTCTTTTAAACCTGTCTTTTTGTGAGATAATGTTAGGTGTTTCTTATAAATGTTGCGATTTTGACATCGGAATTCATCTGAGACTTAGTTTTTGATTTTCTGTGCTTTTTCGAAGAATCGCGGTGTTCACCTTCAAAATATTTGGTGTCTCTTTGTCGTTAAAATTCAGTTCGAGGACAAGGAAGATGAATATTGATAGCATAGATACTAAAAAGCTTGAGAAGACTGCTTTTATCTTGAAAACGATAGCACACCCTGTTCGACTAAAAATTATAGAGGTACTGAAAGACAAAAGTATGTCTGTCAATGAGCTTTGCGAATTCCTACAAATAGAACAATCACTTACCTCGCATCACTTGGCCACTATGAGAAAGAAGGGTGTCTTGGAGACTGCTAGAGAAGGCAAGAAAGTCTTTTACGCGCTTAAGATGACCGAAGTTCTAGAGGTGTTAAAGTGTATGTATTCTTGTTGCGCTACTACCTCTAAGGGTTTTTCGTAGAATAGCGTTACCAAACCTTCTCAAAGTAGGTTAAGTTTGACATCAGTCAGAACATAAGAACATGATGTTATTTCAGAAATCCCTTTTTTATGTGTGGCCGTTAGTCCTATTATTCATTAGTCTATCCGGCTGCCGCCAGCAGAAACAAGTTGATGTGCAGAGATTGAGTGAAATTGATTTATCCAATCAAAATGATATTACCTTGCTTGATGTAAGAACACTTAAAGAAGTGAATGAGGGATATATAAAAGGTGCCAGGCATCTAGATTTCTTTGATAGCTCTTTTAAATCTAGACTATCAGAGTTCGATAAATCCAAGACGTATTACGTCTACTGCAAATCTGGTGGAAGAAGTTCCAAGACTGTGGAACTTATGCAAGAAATGGGATTTGCAAATGTTTATAATGTTGTTGGTGGATTTAGCGCCTGGGTAAAATCTAATTACCCAATTTCTAATGTGCCAATGAACTAATTTCTATTTTAACTAAACACAACGTCAATGCGCAATCGATATACTTCGTTCCTCTTATTCATATTTTTTCTGGTACCCATTTCAGGATTTACCAATGGGGCTTGGAAAAAGAAATATTCGGCATCAGAGATTCAATTGATGCTAAAAAAGCTCAATGTCCTCGGCTCAGTACTTTATGTAGCGGCACACCCTGACGATGAGAATACACAATTGATCTCTTATTATGCTAATGATAAGCTTTACAGAACGGCCTACTTGTCTGCGACAAGAGGTGATGGGGGACAAAATCTAATCGGGCCACAGCTGAGAGAGAAGCTAGGAATAATCAGAACACATGAGTTAATCGAAGCAAGAAAAGTAGATGGCGGGATGCAATTTTTTAGCAGAGCAAATGATTTTGGCTATTCTAAGCACCCTGATGAGACATTCGAGATCTGGGACAAAGAAAAAATATTAGCAGACTTTGTATGGGTTATTCGAAAATTCAGACCTGATATTATCGTTACGCGCTTCTCAGAAAAGCCCGGTGTTACACATGGTCATCATACTGCTGCCTCTCTTCTCGCGAAAGAAGCTTTTTCTTTGGCAGCAGACCCGAATGCATTTACAGAACAATTAAATCAAGTGGATACCTGGCAAGCTAAGCGATTGTTATGGAACTCTTCACCGTGGTTTTATCGCATAACAGGTGAAAAGTTCGATCCATCACGGTTTTTGAAAGTTGATGTCGGAACCTATAATAGTCTAATCGGATTTTCACATACCGAGATTGCTGCACTGAGTAGGAGTAAACACAAGAGTCAGGGGTTTGGTACTACGGGATCAAGAGGAGAAAAGCTTGAGTATTTAGAATTTTTATATGGAGACTCCTTGAAAAATGGAATACAAAGCAATGAAATGGAAGGTGTAGATGTCACCTGGGATAGAGTAACTGGAGGTGATCAAGTTAAGGCGCATTTACAAGAAGCCTACTATAGCTTTGATCCGGAGAACCCTGAAGGTACAGTGGATCACTTGATATTAGCACTTATTGAACTCGATAAGCTTGAGGACGGTGAATACTGGAAAGAAGTCAAAAAGACTGAAGTATTGATGGTGATAAGGGCTTGCATGGGACTTTACATGGAGGCAAAAATAAATACAGAATATGTTTCTGCAGGTGTTGACTACGAGGTGAATTTGGAATTGACAAATCGGTCTGGGATTGATCTGACTTGGGAGTCGTATTCTTTTTCCGGTAGTAATGATGTAGTCACGCTTGACAAAGGGCTCAAGAATAACATTAAGTATGAGGAGAAACTAGACTATAGTACTGAAGAGTTCAATAATGAATCTCAACCCTATTGGCTTCGCGAAAAAGCAACTCTTGGATATTATAATGTAACCAGTCAATACATGATTGGGAAGCCTGAAAATGATCCCGTTCTGTTTGTAGAAGTGGGACTAAAACGCAATGGATATTCGCTAAAGTATGAATTGCCAGTTATACATAAGTTTAATGATCCAGTAAAAGGAGAAGTATATCGAAACGTTCATTTTGTTCCGCCAGTATCTGTTCGGTTTGATCAAGATGTTGTGATTTTAACTGGAGGTTCACCCAAAAAAATAACACTTTCTATCGCCTCATTTTCAGACCAAAAGTTTAATGGTCGACTACAGTTAGATCTGCCAGAAGGTTGGAAATCGGATCCTACATATCATGAAGTTTCATTCCAGAGAAGTAAAGAGCAGAAGAAACTTAGTTTTGAATTAATTCCTTCCAATCATGATTTCAAAGGTGAAATAAAGGCTTTCCTGACCTCAGGGGAAAAGACTTTTCATTCCGGTGTCAGTGTTATTGACTATGCCCATATTGGTAATTATGTGATGATGGAGGAAGCTAAAGCCAAACTGATGAAGTTTGATTTGAAGTCTGCTGGCCAGAGAATAGGTTATATCAAGGGGGCTGGTGACAATGTGGCTGAGGCTATTCAAACGATGGGCTACACGGTTATTCAGCTGGCTATTGATGAAATAAATGCAGATAGACTAAAAGGCTTTGATGCGGTGGTACTAGGGATTAGAGCTTACAATACAGTTCCTGAGCTGTCTTACTTAAATAAAGTGTTATTTGATTATGCGAAAAATGGTGGAACCGTTATCGTACAGTATAATACCAGTCATCGATTGGTTACAGATAATATTGCGCCCGGCAATCTAAAGCTATCCCGAAATAGAGTGACCATGGAGGATTCACCAGTAACCGTTATTCATAACAACCATCCAATACTTCAATACCCAAATAAAGTGGATGAGGGTGACTTCAATGGTTGGGTACAAGAACGTGGGTTATACTTTCCATCTGAGTGGGATGATACTTTTAAGACGGTGTTGAGCTCGCATGACAAAAACGAACCACCACTGGAAGGAGGAATATTGTGCAAGAAGCACGGAAAAGGGTATTACATTTATACCTCTTACTCCTGGTTTAGACAACTACCGGCCGGGGTTTCGGGAGCTTATAAGCTTTTTGCAAACATGCTTTCAATTGGGAAATAAATGAGCTGGAAGAAAATCTACATCTCTGTGTTATTCATTTTATTGATGTACATCACTACATTCTACGCCATAGGGACTTGTTTCTCGTCGTCTTAAGATGTAATTAATTGTAAATTGATAAGTTATGCCGTTTAAAGGGTACACTAAATGACGGCTACTTTGAGTTTTCTCATAAAGTATCTTATTGAATCAACTAACCCGGCCAGAGTGCTGAATGACCAATGAATCAACTTGATTTCGCCGTATTAATTACTTCGCTCTTATTTATCGTGGTTTATGGAGTTTACAGAACACGAGGTGCAAAAAACCTTGATGCTTATTTTCTTGGAAACCGATCGTTAAGTTGGAGTACTGTGGGACTTTCTGTGATGGCTACACAAGCAAGTGCTATTACCTTTATATCCACTCCAGGACAAGGATACGAAAGTGGAATGTCGTTTGTACAGAACTATTTTGGACTTCCCATAGCGTTAATTCTCGTCTCAGCATTCTTCATACCCATATATTACAAGCTTAAAGTATACACCGCCTATGAATATCTTGAAAGTCGGTTTGACCTTAAGACCAGATTACTAGGAGCAGGGCTATTTCTTATTCAGAGAGGACTAGCATCAGGTATTACCATATTTGCACCATCGATTATTATTTCGGCTGTGGTGGGGTGGGATCTCAACTATACCATAATTGGAGTAGGTATTTTGGTGATCATTTATACCGTTTCCGGAGGATCAAAAGCGGTAAGTGTTACGCAAAAGCAACAGATGTATGTCATTCTCCTGGGTATGGTTGGTGTCTTTGTGATGTTATTACAACTACTCTCGCGTGATGTTTCATTTACCGAAGCACTTCACTTGGCTGGACAACTGGATAAATTAAATATTGTTGACTTCGATTTGAATGTTGAAAAGCGATATACTGTTTGGTCCGGGCTTACAGGAGGCTTGTTTTTGGCGTTATCGTATTTTGGAACCGACCAATCTCAAGTGGCACGATACCTTGGTGGAAAGGATATTCAATCGGCAAAAGTAGGCTTAATGTTTAATGCTGTGATGAAGATTCCCATGCAGTTTTTTATCCTGCTCACTGGAGTATTGGTTTTTGTGTTCCACATTTTTAATGCTCCACCAGCTTCTTTTAACCCTAATCGAGCAGTTAATGATCAACAAGCCATTGAACTTGAAGAAAAATTTAGTGTTCGAAGAGATGCTGCTTCAGGTTATATAAAGTCATTGCGGGAGCAATCGAATGTAACAAGTGGTGCCGCTGAACTTAAGTCTGCAGATCGGGATTTTCAAAGCCTGAGATCAGAGCTGCTCCAACAAAGTGCAGGGACTAGCGGGAAAGAGTCCGATTATGTATTTCTAAATTTCGTAATGGATCATATTCCTAATGGGTTAATCGGGCTTATTATGGCGGTGATTTTTTCTGCGGCCATGTCCTCGGTGGCATCAGAGATTAATGCACTAGCTACTACCACTTGGGTAGATTTTGTAGAAAGACTAGGGATAAAAACAAAGGGATTAAGTAATACTAAAAAGGTACTTTACTCGAAATTACTGACTTTATTCTGGGGCGTTATTGCTATTTTATTTGCTTTAAACGCAAGTAACGCTGAAAACCTTATTGAAGGGATAAATATCATAGGATCTCTTTTTTATGGTACAGTTCTAGGGATATTTGTCGTTGGATTTTTCTTGCGGAAAGTAGATGGCCAAAGCGTGTTTATTGGAGCACTCTTAGGACAGTCGGTTGTCTTTGGTTGTCATGCGCTTACGCTTACAAGTTATATTTCCCTCGGGTATTTGTGGTACAATGCAATAGGCTGTGGGGTTACGATCTTATCCTCCATGTTACTCGCACTGTTTCGATATAATCCCCTTAATGAGTGATGAAATTAGCATGGCTTTTGTTTAAGTTTGAGCGGTTGAATTGGAAAAACTTATGAAAAAACTAGCGGTATCAATATTTGCTTTGGTGATTAGTGTTTACTCTTTTGCCCAGACTAATGACTTTGAAGTAGGTTTTCGACTTATTTTGGATAGTGAAGTAGATGTTTTTTTGGATATGGCAAAACCATTAAAAGGAACCAAGAGACTTCATGGTGACTTATCATTTGATGGTGGGGTTGGCATTAACTTATTATTGAACTGGCAATATGGGCTTACTAATGACAATGCTCTTCAGTTTTACTATGGTTTTGGTGGGGGTACATTTATAGGTGACCCTTTCTTACTTGCTGCCGTTGGAGAAGTTGGTGTCGAGTACAGATTCGATATTCCACTATCGCTTTCTATGGATTACCGTCCGAATATCAATATTATCAAAGACAGTGGAATGGATGCCATTACGGATATATTTGGAATTAACGTTAGGTATCGGTTCTAGCAATAAGTCTGTATACCACCTATTAGCTTAACTCTTTCTTACTCTTTAAATTCGACTTGAAGGTTTGTGTTACTTGTGTGAAGTAATTTAGTTTTAGATTCTTTGCATATTCATGATTTTCTTCAAATTACGGTGTTTTATTGATGTTGTTTCAGGTGTGCTATGGTTGTTGTAGGATTTATTTGGAGTTATTTTTTTTAAAAAATCGACGATCAGTCGGTATTTGTCCATTAATCGTGCTAATTTTTCGCCCTTTTTCAGGGTGTACTTAAGAAAACAGCTATCTGACTTAGGCTCACCAAAGACTTTACTAAACATTATCTAATATTAGCGCACTATGACGAATTTCGTTTATGTAGTTCCTTTACTGGGAATCGTGGGGATTGTCGTAATGGCATTGAAATCTGCCTGGGTAGGCAAACAAGATGCCGGAGATGACAAGATGGTTGAACTTGCAGGGCATATTGCCAATGGGGCAATGTCGTTCTTGAAAGCAGAGTGGAAAGTATTGACATATTTTGCGGTAATAGCAGGGGTTTTGCTAGGGTATTCCGGGACATTGGTTGAAGATTCACATCCTCTCATAGCGCTAGCATTTCTTATAGGTGCAGTATTCTCAGCCGTAGCTGGTTACATTGGTATGCGAATAGCCACTAAGGCTAACGTAAGGACTACTCAAGCCGCAAGAACGAGTTTATCTACTGCATTAAAGGTTTCATTCACTGGTGGTGCCGTAATGGGACTTGGTGTTGCGGGTTTAGCCGTATTTGGTCTAGGTAGTTTATTTATAATTTTCTTTCAGTTATTTGTGCCGGAAGGCGTTGCCGTAACCGGTATTGAGGTGAAGACTGCTATCGAGGTATTAGCAGGTTTTTCTTTAGGTGCGGAATCTATTGCCTTATTTGCTCGTGTTGGTGGTGGTATTTATACCAAAGCTGCTGATGTTGGTGCAGACTTAGTAGGTAAGGTTGAAGCAGGTATTCCCGAAGATGACCCTAGAAACCCAGCTACCATAGCTGATAATGTGGGTGATAATGTCGGTGATGTAGCCGGTATGGGGGCTGACCTTTTTGGGTCGTATGTTGCTACGATCCTAGCCTCAATGGTATTAGGACAGGAAATCAATGCATCTGGGGATGACTTCCAAGGACTTTCTCCTATTTTACTTCCAATGACCATTGCTGGTTTGGGAATTATATTTTCCATTATTGGAACCTTATTCGTGAAAATAAAAAGTGAGAACGATAGTGTACAAGCTGCCTTGAATAAAGGAAACTGGCTTTCAGTGATCTTTACTTTGGTATCCTCTTATTTCCTAGTCAATTGGATGCTACCGGAATCGCTATCTATTCGTGGGTTTGAGTTTACCTCCATGGGAGTGTTTTTTGCGATAGCCTTGGGTTTAGCTGTTGGGGCACTGATGAGTTATATTACTGAGTTCTATACGGCAATGGGTAAAAAACCTGTTTTATCCATCGTCAAGCAATCATCAACAGGTCATGCAACTAACATTATCGGAGGCTTATCGGTAGGGATGGAGTCTACGATGTTGCCGATTATAATTTTGGCTGCGGGAATTTATGGATCTTATTTATTGGCAGGTCTCTACGGTGTGGCGATAGCCGCCGCTGGAATGATGGCGACTACAGCCATGCAGTTGGCTATAGATGCATTTGGTCCTATTGCTGATAATGCGGGCGGTATTGCTGAGATGAGTGGTCTTCCTAAAGAAGTACGAGAAAGAACGGATAATCTTGATGCCGTAGGTAACACAACAGCGGCAACTGGTAAGGGTTTTGCAATAGCTTCTGCGGCATTGACGGCATTAGCGTTATTCGCAGCATTTGTAGGTGTTGCAGGGATCGATTCAATAGATATTTATAAAGCGAACGTTTTGGCGGGGCTTTTTGTAGGTGGTATGATTCCATTCATCTTTTCCTCATTGGCAATTGCGGCGGTAGGAAGAGCTGCTATGGATATGGTGAATGAGGTAAGAAGGCAGTTTAAAGAAATTCCTGGGATAATGGAGTATAAGGCAGAACCAGAATACGGTAAATGTGTTGAGATTTCCACTAAAGCATCTATTCGTGAAATGATTTTACCGGGAGCTATCGCTATAGTTACTCCTATAATCGTTGGTTTTGCGTTTGGCCCAGAAGTACTAGGAGGTACTTTGGCAGGTATTACGGTATCAGGTGTTTTAATGGGTATGTTCCAAAATAATGCAGGTGGTGCATGGGATAACGCGAAGAAATCTTTTGAAAAAGGTGTGGAGATTAATGGTCAGATGGAATACAAAGGTTCTGAGCCTCACAAAGCATCTGTAACTGGTGATACTGTTGGAGATCCATTCAAGGATACTTCTGGACCTTCGATGAACATTTTGATTAAATTGACTTCTATTGTAGCATTAATCATTGCCCCGCATATTGGACACAAAGATCATAGCAGTGTTCATAGAGGTGCTGAAAACTATAATAGAACTGAGCAAGTAAATGAAGTTATCTTGTCGGATGCTGAGGTGTTAGAGCCTTAGAACATCTACCGAGAGAATTTAAAGAGACATAATAGGTCAGCTTTTTTAAAAGCTGACCTTTTTTATGCCCTAGGATGTGTCGTTTCATCCGATTAGTGCTTTTACTAAACTAATGGCAATGAAGCGCTGAGCATTTGAGGTCAGTTGCTTTAGATTCAAAATACATCAAGTTTGTTTATATAAAGTCCATTTAAGAGCTGATCTTGAAGCTAGCAATACGCCGATCAAACCATATCTTTTGTGTAATTATCTTATGGATTCCATATATTATCACGGAACATAACATCCCTTTTCGAGTAACTATCTGTTGTATCTGATATCCTGATTTGATCAGTTTATCACATGCTTAGCATCAAACAGTTAATCATTTATTTCTGATTCGATAAAGTCGAATTTCAGTTGTGACGCTTTGGATAGATCTTCGCCTACTTCAAAGCTATCTTCGTCATCCGGCTCGTAGTACCATTTTGCAGATACCTTAGTACCACCTCTTTCCATTTCTGCAGCAGATTTGAGCATAGCATAAATGAACTTAGAGGAAGTTGTATTCATATATGAAATACGAAACTCCATAGTGATATCCTCTGCATGACACTCTTTACATTCGTTGAGTAAATCGAATACCGGTTGATAAAAAGTTAAAGGGTTTTCAGTATTGGATCGTCCTTTAAACTTAATGGCCCTATCTTGGGCCGAAAAACTTACCTCAGGCGTACTCTTTGTAGATGCAATAAAAAAATCCTTAGTCATCGTTAGCAAATTTATATGTATCAGTTTTCTAAACTTTGAGGTTGTTGAGCTTGGGAGGAGTCATATATTTATACCTGAAATGTTAAGATCCAGTTGTCGTATGATGGTATTATTTCGATATTTTACGGCTGATATCAGACAAATGCCTAGACTTTTTCTGGAAAACTAATTTGTATTGGAACAGATATCGATTGCTGAAAATTGGTTTGAAAATAATAATTGGAAAGTTTTTCCTTTTCAAAAAGAGTGTTGGAATCATTACTTAGATGGTAAATCAGGGCTTCTCAATGCACCAACGGGTGCTGGTAAGACTTATGCCCTGTGGGTTCCTTGCGTCTTAGATGCGATAAAAGCAGGAACTTCTAAAAAGAAAGGGTTACAATATATCTGGGTCACTCCACTTCGGGCACTGACTCGTGATATCCAGTCAGCTATGCAGGATTTTTGTCGCGGAGTAGGGGTAGACTGGCGGATAGAGGTACGAACTGGTGATACGCTTTCCAGCGAAAGAGAGAGACAAAAGCGCAATCCACCAACATGCTTGATTACGACTCCTGAGAGTATTCATATCATGTTGGCCAATAAAAATTCTCCAAATTTCTTTAGAACATTACGCGGTTTTGTAGTTGATGAATGGCATGAGCTAATTGGGTCCAAGCGCGGTGTTCAGATCGAGCTCGCTCTTTCATACCTGAAGTACTTGGCTGATGATCAATTAAAGATTTGGGGGGTGTCAGCGACTATAGGTAATCTAGAACAGGCTAGAACCGTGCTACTGGGAGAAAAACTAGATCAGGATGCGGTGACAGTGATCGCAGATATAGAAAAGAAAATTGAGGTGAAATGCTTAGTGCCTGATAATGTGGAGAAGTTTCCTTGGTCAGGCCATTTGGGTATAAGGCTTTTGCCTAAAGTATTACCTATAATAGAAAAGGGCAGTACTACCTTACTGTTTACCAATACGCGGTCACAAGCAGAGATTTGGTACCGTGAAATATTAAATTTCGCTCCTCAATTTTCGGGTATTATGGCTATGCACCATGGGTCTGTAGATCATGACGTTAGGAAATGGGTGGAAGATGCCTTGCATACCGGTAAGTTGAAACTTGTGGTATGCACAGCTAGCTTGGATTTGGGGGTAGACTTCAGACCTGTCGATACGGTTATACAAATTGGAGGACCTAAAGGAATTGCCAGGTTTGTTCAACGTGCCGGTAGAAGTGGTCATCGGCCGGGAGAAGTGAGTACTATTCATTTCGTTCCGACCCACTCCTTGGAGCTGGTAGAAGGCGTGGCACTTAGAACAGCGATCGAAGAGAGGATCTTAGAGTCGCGGAAACCTTTTGAAAACTGTATAGATGTCCTTTCCCAATACCTCGTTACACTCGCTACTGGAAATGGTTTCTTTGAAGAAATAATATACCATCAAGTAAAGTCAACTTATGCCTATCGAAATCTAAACGACGAACAGTGGGATTGGATTATGCAGTTTGTGACCACGGGAGGTAAGACACTTTCAGGCTATGATGAGTTTAGTAAGGTCGGTCTTTTTGATGGGGCATATAAAGTACTCAATAAACGAGTGGCCATGAGGCACAGAAGTTCTATAGGAACGATCGTAGGTGATGTAGAACTCAAAGTAAAGTTGCAAAATGGAGGTGTAATTGGAACGATAGAAGAAGGCTTTATCAGTAGGCTCATGCCTGGTAATGTGTTTTCTTTTGCAGGAAAGATGCTTGAATATGTTAAGCTAAAAGATTTCACAGTAACTGTGAAACTTGCGAAAAGGAAAAAAGGATATATACCACAATGGGGAGGGGGACGGATGCCTTTGTCCTCACAGCTTGCAGCGCTTATCAGACACAAAATCGAATTAGGGGGGAGAGGTGATGCGCAAGATGAATTGAAAGATATTGCGCCGATCTTTGAGATTCAGAAAGAAGTGTCGCTTATTCCTAGTAAAGACACGCTGCTTATTGAGTCCGTTCATACACACATGGGGCATCATATATTTGTCTATCCATTTGAAGGTAGGGCCGTTCACGAGATTATGGCTATGATATGCGCTGAGAGAATTAGCAAGATCTGTCCGATATCGTGCTCGGTAGGAATGAATGATTATGGCTTCGAATTATTGTCCGACGAAGAAATACCCATTTACGAAGCGCTAGAATTAGATTTGTTTTCTATTCAGTTTGTTGAACAGGATATCGTAAGTGCTGTAAATAAATCTGAAATGGCGAAACGAAGGTTTCGGGACATTGCTGCCATTGCAGGTTTGGTGTTTCAAGGGTTTCCTGGACAGAAAGTTCATTCGAAGCATATCCAGGCTTCTTCAGGATTGATATATAATGTGTTGGAAGAATATGATCAAAACAACTTGCTACTACAGCAAGCCATAAGTGAGTCGCTTACGTTCGAACTAGAGCAAGATCGTCTTCTTGACGTAATGGAGCATATCGAAAAACAACATATCGAAGTAAAAGAACTGGCACACCCGAGTCCGTTTTCATTTCCTATTTTAGCGGAAAGTATTCGAGGGAGATATTCCTCAGAAAACGTGTTGGAGAGAATTGAAAAAATGCAGATCGAGTTAGAAGGTCTAGTAGGAGGAGCGTAATGCAAGGAGATCTCAAGTTATCTATGAAAGGTGCGGAATTGGTGTTGTTACCTGAGCGTGCTATTTATTGGCCTTCAGAGTCTATCCTAATCGTTTCGGACTTACATTTTGGTAAAGGAGGACACTTCAGGAAATCAGGAATTGCCGTGCCCGCATCATTACACCTAACAGATTTTTTTGTGCTGGATAATCTTATTGTTGAATACCAGCCAAAAAAGGTGCTGTTTTTAGGAGACCTCTTCCATAGCGAATACAATAGCGAATGGGAAGATTTTTATTGTTGGGCAAATAATTGGGAAAATATACAGTTCGTCTTGGTCAAGGGAAACCACGATATTCTCAGAGAAAAGCAGTACATCAACTCAAACTTACAGTTAGTAGATGATCTGTTACTTTTTCCGTTTTTGTTTGTGCACGAACCCGTGGATACCAATTTAGGTTATGTGCTTTGTGGACATGTACACCCAGGAATTAAGTTTTATGGTAGAGCTCGACAGTCCATTGTGTTACCTGGATACGTTTTCAAGCCTGCAATTGGATACCTACCGGCTTTTGGGAAGTTCACTGGAAATGCTAAAATCCCAATATCTAAGGAGGATCAAGTGTATGTGATTGCGGAAAACAAGGTTATTAAAGTTCAATAATTATAGTTTTTTTAGCTAATCTGGTCGAATTAAAGGGATTTTTTTAAAAAACAATTGCATTATTGGTTACTTTTCGGTGACATAATGTATTAAAGGGAAAGCTACGGCTTTTAGCGTCAATGAAAGATAGTGAAATACTTGAAAAAGTAGTAGCTGGTGATGAACGTGTTTTAGACTACCTATATAAGAAGTATTATCGTATGATGACTAGGATTGTGCTCTCTAATAAAGGTAACGAAGATGAAGCTAAAGATATTTTTCAAGATGCGTTAATAGTTTTTTGGCAAAAAGCAGTAAGTGGAAACTTAGTACTAACCTCGAAGATTAGTACTTACATTTACAGTATTTGTCAAAATCTATGGAGAAAAGAAATAGACCGAAAAACAAGGTTTACAGAGTCTTCTGAAAATGATGAGAAAGTATACCTTGACTATGAAGAAAGGGAAAGAGACCGTATCATTAAGGAATGCATTGCTGAACTTGGTGATAGTTGTAAAAAGATTTTGACGTATTACTATTTTGACGGCATGTCCATGGTAGAAATAGCTAAAAAACTGGACTTGGCGAACACAGATACGGCAAAGACTAAAAAATATAAATGTAAAAAACGACTTGATTCCTTAGTGAAATCTAAATATTCATCTAAGGATTTTCTGGACTAATGTTAGCATGAAGGCAGAGGAATTAATTCAACAATATTTTGATAAAGGCTTGTCACCCGAAAAAATGAGCGAGGTGGAACGGCTTGTTGAACTTGACCCAGTTCTCAAGAGTGAATTTGAACTTCAAGAAAATATAATTGAAGCGATAAAAAGTTCAAGGGCTGCTGAGTTGAAGTCTCGACTAGATGCCATTCCGGTAAGCGGTTTTATGAGTGGTCAAATTTTTGGTACAACTGTGGCCAAAATAGCGGGCATTGCTGCCGCCATCTCCATAATAGGTTTTAGTGGTTTATGGTATATCGATCAAAAGCAAGAAAATTACTCGAAAATCAGCTATGTCCTTCCAAAATCGGAGTTAAAACTGAAAGGGGTTAAACCGGTTAACCGATATTTGGAAGGACTTTCGATAACCTTACCTGCGGAGCATCAAGGAGCCAGCACCTTTCGGGATAATACACAAAGGAAACCCGTTTCTGTTGGAACTCGTCGGGTAGATAAAGAGTGTGACATGAAGACATTTCTGATTGACATGACTTTA
>CAYMST010000088.1:0-2794 GCA_964393115.1 uncultured Roseivirgaceae bacterium
TTATAATTACACATATTTTATAACATCAAAATAAAGACATATGGAATGGTTTAGTAGCTTCGCATTTAATAGATTATTTAACCAATGGCAAAAGCTAAGAGAAAGAAGAATCCATTAGTCCTTAATTCGTTTACATACAAAAAATACGCCACTGAGGCACAGAAGTTAGACTCCGTCAGATTGGCATTAATAGAAAATAAGTTGATCGACAAAGAAACGGAGAGTGAAAACTTTCTTCAGATTTTTTCAGGTCAGGTAGTTGAAGCACCTATCGTTTGGAAAGGTAATAGAAGTGAGTTATGGTATTTTATCATGCTATTTTACGATACTTTTAAATTGGTCAAAGATCTTAAGCAAAACCAGTGGTTAGTAGCGACGAAGTGTTTTGTTCCAGATGATGGCACCATTTATAGCAGATGGCGTATAAGAGGTCACAAACGACCTAAATTAACGGGAAATAAAATAGACGAAATTATGGAGCTCATGAGGTGAACAAATACTCACCTCATGAGTCAACATACTAAAGCTCGTGGTAAGCATTTATATCTACTCGCTTACCGATATACCTAAATTTCTTTTGAATATCCTTATAAGCATCTCGAACATCCTCTTCGCTACCGCTAAAACTACACTTCATACAGCTGTAGCTTTTAGCAACTGCGTTGTATCGCATTAGCACATCTATCTCCCGGTCAAAACAGACCGGACATCGCATGGTTACTTCGTGGTTTTTAGGTACAAACATATCTTCGTTTTTTCTCCAGTTTTAACTTTTCGTGTCAGTCTTAGTGTGTAGAATGGGTTAAAGAGAATTCCCTCTTCGACAACTCCATCCCAATTATTTGTATCAATTGGACTTAGGCCAACTATTGTATTTATTTCAGGAATTAGCGCTTGCACTTTTGAAACAGCGTCACCTTCCACTCTCCTCCGCTTATATGCATATCGAAGGCTTTTGGTATCATCGTCGTCGATAGATAACACTATGTTTTTCATATCCTCAGGATAGTCAGTTGTCCCATAACACCCTTTTAGGTATTCAGTCACCTCTATCGAATCACTTTTAGCGCCGTCAATATCCACCACCTCACGTTCGATAATTATTTTTCCGGGTTCACTCAGATCAACAGTCGTTTTTAACGTCACTTCAATATGGTCACCAAATTTAACTTTAACCGGTTTTGTGGTAAACCCTTTATTTCCTTGAAATACTTCTTCGCATTTCAGCTCGATATCAGCTAGATCAACATCTATACCATCAATGTTCATAAGGAGCGTTGTACGTGAACCATCAGCAAAGTGATTCAGATGCCCTGTACGATGTTGAGAATGAATAAGGTATGGATAACTCCCCATGAAACCGTGTTTAGTATCTGGTCCCGTAGTCACCTCTATCTCCGACATATAAGGCCTTAAATCCCCGATAGACCCACCTTGGTAAAGATCAAAAAGCACTCGAAACTGTGGATCAAGGTACCAGAAATAGTGTTTCCCACTTCCATATAAAACCTCTTTAGCTAAAGACACTTCGTTATGATCCACGGGCACGTTCTCCTTGTACCAAGCACCAAAAACAGACATGGTAGAACAAATTGCCTCACCTTTATCAACCAATTCTTTTACATACTCCAGTTGTTGACGATAAAGAGAAATTGACACCTTTGGATCTTCTTCGCTATTGTGATTGTGAATCAACCACTGAGCCCCTACAAATATGTTAAGATAAGAGTATCCATTATTAAAGCGCTCTTGATATCTATGCTGATCAATCAGATTTTTGTCATACGGACAATCTTCACCCAAGTTACCCATCCCCCTTTGTACATTTGGCGGATGTGAGGCCCAAAAATCGTTTCGACCTTCATAAGCCAATACCATATCTCTTGTTAAATGAGGCACTGCAACAACCCCAGCGGCATCGTCCTCATTCTTTGCAGGCCTCAAGGCATGTGTCTTACTAGGATACCAAGCAGCCCATGGCATGCCCTCATTGAACAAATACCAACTATGATTACACCCGTGATAGACTCGAACACCTTCCTCAAAGCACCCTGCTACGGTTATTTTCGTAGATGGACACTCCTCGAGTAGGATTTTCATGGCTGATGCATCAAGATGATATGAAGCAATGCTTTCAGGCAGAAACCCAAAAACCTCTTTAAACTTACTTACCAGGTAATGAATCACCTTTCTTTTGTCCTCAGTTGTATACATCCAAATTGCAGCTTCTTTATAGCCAACCAGTGCTTCAATTTCTGGAGTATCTAGTGTATGAAGAGACAACCCAAGCTCATCACCAAAGTCCTTGGCGTACATTTTCATGAGGTCCACCGTATCCTGATCGGTAAGCGCTGGAGCCGTCGCCATGATTGTGGTTTTCAACCCTAGTTCATGCGCCATCTCTTGCTCTAACTTAAATATGGACTTTCTGTATGGATCAGGTTCAGGACGGTGTAAAATATTTACGTGCATATCGATGTGTTTCTTTAGTCTTTTTAAAACCCTTCAATCAAATTTTTATTGTAAATAAAACACTTATTTTTATCAAAATAAACACAAAAACAAGTTTATTATCAGTAAAAATCACAAATTCAACACCATTCAAATGATATATTCCAAATTATTATAAATCCCCCCAAGAGCCTACAGAATTCACAAACTTACACATTCTAAAAATGCCTCTAGCAGTTATGCTGCTAACCAAGAACTTATATCAAATGCTAATAACTACAATAAACAACCTTTTGTACAAAGCCAAAAAATGCAAATGGTGATAAAAGCCGCTTTAAGTATG
>CAYMST010000088.1:2804-17070 GCA_964393115.1 uncultured Roseivirgaceae bacterium
TCTTATATAACACTTAACTGAACACCTTTGATAAAGCATGTATAAGGCAATGAAACATCCTTAATAATTCACCACACCTTTTGCAATCCTCCTCCCTACATGTTCATAGATTAAAAAAATTGGACGTAAAAACTACGTAAAAAAAACTGTGGAATACCGTAAAAATTTCATCTTACGATTGATCAGTTCAGTTGGTAAAACAGATGGTTTCTTCGAAATTTAACCATGACGTTATGTACAACAAGCCCTTACCTACGTAACTTTCAGAATAAAGTCGCTAAATGACCAATGAAATGCACTTGAAAAAGCATATAACCATCAATTATAAGTCCATATTTTCATTATTATTATTTCTATTCGTTTTTAATTCTTTTGGAAAACCATCTTCTATCGTCACTGGAAAAGTAAGAGATGCAGATGGTCCTCTAATAGGTGCCAACATCCTGATCAAAGGAAAGGTAATTGGTACGGTAACTGATGTTAAGGGAGACTTCTCCCTGCAGACCACAACTCCTCCTCCATTCACCCTAAAAATCTCCATGGTGGGATATAAAACGCAGGCAATTGAGCTTGAGGCATCTACCACCTTAGATCTTGAGATCCAACTAGATGATAATGATATGCTGGCCACCGAAATAGTGATATCAGGTAGCCGAGTAGAAGAAAGCATTTTAGAGTCGCCAATTAATATTCAAAAAGTGAATATTTTAGGCATTCAAAACACTCCGTCTCATGATTTTTATGCCTCCCTAAGGGAGCTAAATGGTGTGGACATTATCGCCCAAAGTCTAACTTTTCAATCAGTAAATGTTCGAGGTTTTGGGTCCGCAGGGAATGTACGATTCGTACAACTAATCGATGGCATTGATAATCAAGCGCCAGGCCTCAACTTCCCTTTAGGAAATGCCATCGGAATAGGTGATCTCGATTTGGAAAGTGTAGAGGTACTAACCGGCTCTGCATCAGCTCTCTACGGACCAAATGCCATACAAGGTATTATCTTAATGAATAGCAAAAGTCCATTCGAGTATCAGGGGCTAGATGCCTATACTAAACTAGGCATAAACCATGTTGATGGTAAAGATCATGCTCCTTCGCTTTATCAAGATAATGGAATCAGGTACGCCAAGGCCTTTAACAAAAAAATCGCTTTTAAAGTAAACGCTTCTTACATGGAGGCTCAAGACTTTATCGGCGTTGATCTTAGAGATCAATCCTTTATGGAACGAGGTGGATCTGTCGAAGGCAGTTTAGGAAGTAATAGAACTAACAACAGATTTTATGATGGAATAAATGTCTATGGTGACCCAACCATAAATATCGCCCAAGTAGTACCCGAGCTCAGTGGTGTTTTCAGAAACTCCACAGAAGCTGAATTCACTCCTACTGGCTTTACCGAAAAAGAACTAGTAGACAACACGGTACATAGCTTAAAGCTAGGCACAGCGTTGCATTATCGGATAAACGAAAATATTGAATTCTTAGGGCAATTCAATTATGGCAATGGAACAACAATATATATTCCTGCTGAACGATTTATCCTTGAAAACTTTAGTATCTGGACGGCAAAGGCAGAGGTACGTGGTGACAATTTCTTTGTTCGTGCCTATCAAACAAAAGAGAATTCTGGAGACACATATTCTCTTAATGCACAAGCCAGTTTGATGAATCTTGAATATTATGTACCGGATTACATAGAGTCCTTCGCAAATTCAATAGGTAGTGGACTCTCGGTCAATGAATCACATAGAATTGCACGACAATTTGCGGATAGTGCTAGAACCTACGGTATCGGAGAACGTGCCCCTTATGCACCGGGAACGCCAGAATTTGATAGACTGTCGGAGGAATATAAATCAAGATCGGTATCCGATAGTGGCGCTCATTTAGTTGATAAATCTGCGTTATTCCACTATGAGGCTAGTTACAATTTTAAACAAATTAAATGGGCAGAAATTGTAGCTGGCGCGAATTATAGGACCTATGCCCTTAACTCGGGAGGAACTCTATTTGCACTTAGAAACGAAAAAGAAGTATCCATTGATGAATATGGAGGCTACGTACAAATCAAAAAACGGTTCTGGGACAAGCTTTCCATTTATGGGTCCATCCGCTATGATAAAAATGAAAATTTCAAAGGACAGTTTTCGCCGAGAGTTTCATCAGTATGGGAGCTCAAACCCAACAAATTTTTAAGAGGTTCTTTTCAACGAGGTTTTCGCATCCCTACTACACAAGACCAATTTATAGAATTAGACTTGATAACCCGGCGGGCATTGGGAAGAAACTCTCTTGTTACAAGTAAATACAATTTCAACAGTAACCGAGCCTATACCACGCAGTCCATTGCGGTAGCTCAAGCCAGTGGAAACATCGAGGATCTCGAAATAGCATCCGATGTTTATACCGACTATGAAACAGAACAAATCGGCACATGGGAGTTTGGACACAAAGGCCTTTATTTTGATGAGAGTTTATTTCTAGACTTTTACGCTTACCAGAGTACTTACAGCAATATACTCGCTGAACTAGAAATTTCTCAGGCAGTGGGATCAGATGCTTTTACTGTCCCTGAGAAGGAAGGGGAATACAACTTCGGAGGTGGAGAAGAACATTCCGATATTGAAAAGGAAATCATCGTATCTGGTGGTAGACCAGGAGAGGTAAACATTCAAAATTATCTCTTTCAAGTGAATGCTAGCGAGGATGTGGTAACAAGAGGGTTTGGACTATCTGGTGAATATTCCTTCTTAAAAGGTTATCTCATTGGTTTCAATACATCATATAATAAAATGGTTTCGCTGGACGATCTTATTGCAAGGCGATACGGTATTTCATTCAACAATCCAGAGTGGCGATTTAGCTTTAGACTGGCCAATAGAAAACTTACCGAAAAAATAGGGTTTAATATATCCTACAATTGGCAAGACGCATATTTATGGGAATCTTCTATTGGCTCAGGGGTTGTACCTGCATTTGGAACATGGGACGCACAGATTACTCATGAAATACCTGCCATTCGCGCGAGAGTCAAATTTGGAGGGTCAAATATCTTGAATAGAAGGTACACCGCTGCATTTGCAAATCCTAGAATGGGGGCTTTATACTACGTCCAATTGTCTTTCAACAATATTCTAAACCGTTACTAAGCAACTCATGAAAAAAATATTTGGAACCCCAAAGTCTATGATACTCGTTATCATAACACTATTTTCATGCGAAGATCAAATTACAGAAGATTGGATAAACCAGCGTGTTTATGATCCTGAAGAGGTCATAATTGAAACAGGCGGGACCGCAGGATCGAATATAGACCTTTCCAACTTGGTAGTACTAGGGACATCACTGGCATCCGGTGTTCAAGACGGAGCGCTGTATAACTCAGGTCAACAAAACAGTTTTCCTGCACTTCTGGCTAATCAATTAAAAATGCTTTCGGATGTGGAGAACATGCAGGATTTCGTACAACCTGATATCAATTCTGAGTTTGGATATCACTTAATATTCAACCCCAACATTCTATCCGTCACGTTTGGACGCTCGCTACTCAACGTTACAAAATTAGAGCCCGAAGTCGAGCCTAATGGCGACTTGATTACCCCTTATCAAGGTCAAAAATCTTCTATCCGAAATTTCAGTGCTCCGCTACTTACTTCTGGACAATTGGTGACTCCAGCTACTGGTGGGCCAGACACCTCCCAACAAGCTAATTTGGCTTTCAACGAATTTTACCATCGCTTCGCCTCAGCTCCTAGTCAAGATGGAATTAACGGCTCTTCACTACTCAACGACGCCTTAAAAAGCGAACCTACTTTCTTCATCTATGAAGCAGGGATGAATGATGTCATGTTATTTGCTATGAATGGTGGAGATGATCGGGTTGGCATAACTAACAGCACTGATTTTGCCGGAGTGCTTAGTATAGTCCTTGATAGCTTGACAAAAGGGCAAAACCAAAATACAATTCCGGGAGCCATTTTGAATATCCCAGACATTCTCGACTTTCCGTTTTTTACCAGCCTAAGCTATGATGAAGTCATACTTGATAAAGAGGGGGCAAACGCGGTCAATGTAGAATTTGAGCAATACAATAAAAGCTTGAATGATGCACGTTCGCAAGGCCTTATACCGGAAGAAGAACTGAATAAGAGACTCATTGAATTTAAAGAAGGAAGAAATGGTATATTGATAGAGGATGAAGATCTCTTAAGCGTTATCATACCCGCACAGGGGGAAACACCAGAAGTAACCCTTCCAAAATATCGTCAGGCTAACAACAGCGATCTTACGCTCATTACTGTAGGCACCATACTAGGTCAACCCATTTCACCTGATCGTTTAACCAGCATCTATGGCACCACAGTACCAATTGGAGATAGTCTTATCCTTACACAAACCGAAATCATGTCAATAAATTCGGCTATCACAGCTTATAATAGCTCAATCCAACAAGTGGTTCAAGCCTTCAACAACCAAGGTAATAATATAGTGATTGTGGAGATAGATCAAATTTTCGATGACGCGTTAGGAACTTTAAGCACTACCGACAAAGTAGGTATTGTATTTCAAGGAGTAACACTACTTCCTGACTTCTCCCCAAGCGGGATATTCTCCACTGACGGGTTGCATCCAAACCCAAGAGGACACGGTATTATTGCAAACCAAATCATTTCTGCGATTAATGACCGATGGGCGGCAGATATACCGCAAGTAGACGTGCTGTCTTTAAGGACCGCACCATTTAAACTGTAAGAAATATGAGGTAGAAAAGCATATAAATAAAAAAAGCCGCATAAAGCGGCTTTTTTTATAAGTGGGCCCACCTGGACTCGAACCAGGGACCACCTGATTATGAGTCAGGTGCTCTAACCAACTGAGCTATAGGCCCTGCAAATTTCATAAAAGGAAGTATTGACCTTCTCTCCTTGAATTTGGGAGCGCAATATTACATATTTGCCCAATAACTAACAAATCAATTCCTTTGGATTTAAAGAAAATAGAAACAATCATATTTGATCTTGGTGGCGTCATCATAGATCTGGATGAAAAAGAAACCCAAAATCAAATTGAAGCGTTGCGAGATGTTGATAAGCCGCTATTTGATTTTCAAATATTCAAGGATGTAGAAACTGACGCCTTAAGCAGTGAGGACTTTATTAACGCCATTCGTGCTTCTTGTACTGACAATACTACTCACAATCAAATTATTGACGCTTGGAATGCTATGCTGGTTGCCATTCCTAAAAGAAGGTTGGATCTCATGAAACAATTGATGAATAGTCACAAGGTCCTTGTTTTGAGTAACACCAATCATATCCACGCGCAAAGGTTTGATGAAATGTTAAAAGAAGAGTGTGGTGACTCGCTCACGTTAGACGATTTTGCCCATAAGGTCTATTATTCACAAAACATGGGGTTGAGAAAACCGGATACAGCTATTTATCAAGCTGTTCTCGACGAGAGTAATATCAATGCGGAAACCACCTTATTCCTAGACGACAAACAAGAGAATCTTGAAGCCGCAAAAACGCTGGGTATTAAGACTGTCAGAGTAGAAACACCTGATATGATTTTCGATATCTTAGGGGCTGCCTTACAATGAGTGAACAAAACCCAAATCCAGAAAAGTCACAGGAGCACAATACGCCACAAAATAAAAAAGGCCTATTGGAGTTCGCCAAAAAAATAGGTAGCCCAAGGCTCCAAATCATCTTATTTATACTAACACTTGTCTCCACTACTATTGCTGGTGCAGAATGGAGATTTGGCAGATATTTCCTTTCTGGAAACTTAACATGGGATGAGTTACTCCAAGGTCTTCATTATTCACTGCCATTTCTATTGGCCTTAACGGTACACGAGTTTGGCCACTATTTCACGGCCATGTATCATAAGGTTAGGGTCACTCTCCCCTACTACATCCCATTACCTTTTGCTTTGGGAACAATGGGGGCTCTAATTGCGATTAAAGACAAAAATCAGACTAGAAAGCAGTTTTTTGATATTGGCATAGCTGGGCCTTTAGCAGGATTTGTGGTAGCCCTAGGCATTTTGTATTATGGCTTTACTCATTTACCTGACAAGGAAACCTTTGTGGGTGAAATCCACCCCGAATACGCTTATTTTGAAGTGCAGAATAGTGAATATCTACCGAAGACAGATACGTTCATTGTCGCCTCTGAATTTAAATCTAAAATAGGTTACATCCCTACGCAGTGGGGTGATAGAGATACCGTCAGATATTCGTTTTCCCATGGAGCAAGTTTATACTTTGGCTCGAATATTTTGTTTTGGTTATTTGAGCATTATGTGGCCACGGACCAGAAAAACCTTCCTGATAAATATGAGGCTATTCAGTACCCTTACTTGTTTGCTGGATTCCTCGCTCTATTCTTCACCGCTCTTAATATGATACCAATTGGACAACTCGACGGTGGGCATGTGGTATATGGTTTATTAGGACATGAAAGAGCCAATAGATTAAGTAAGACCTTTCTATTTATTCTAGCACTTTATTCTGGATGGGGAGTGATTACACCTAAAAGTGTTAATCTCATTTTTGAGCACGGATTTGGGGCTTTCAATACGATATTCAATATATGGTTATATTATATCCTCATAAACGGGTGCTTTAGGTCATTGGCAAAAGACAAGACCAATCGATTATTTCTTATCGTTATAGTCATTGGCATTCAGTTTTTTGCCAGCTTATTATTCCCGCAGTTCGAGGGATACTTTGGGTACATGCTATTTGCTTTTATTCTAGGCAGGTTTCTTGGTGTAAACCACCCCAAGGCTAAAGAGGACGTTCCACTTGATCTCAAGCGTCAAATCCTAGGATGGATGGCCTTGATTATCTTCATGCTTTGCTTTAGTCCAAAATTCCTGGTGATGGAAATATAAAAAATAAGGGGTGCTGATTCCAACACCCCTTATTTTTTTACTTCAAGTGAGCTTTCGCTTATCAACCCAATTGGTTGTAGGCCAGAATGCCCCCTAATACGTTTTTAACGTTAGTAAAACCATTTTGTACTAAAAACTCCTTTGCTCTACCGCTTCTCGCACCTGATCTACAGTGAATAATCACCTCCTGATCTTTAAAGTTCTCTAATTCACTAATTCTTTGTGGAAGAGTCCCTAAAGGTATAAGCTTAGCTCCTAAGTTCTGCTCATCAAACTCGTGTTGCTCTCTGACATCGATAAACACGAAGTCATCTTTCTTGTCTAGTCTTTCTTTTAACTCCTGAACAGTAATATCTTCCATTTTATTCTTTGATTACTTTTTTGGTAATTAGCCTATCTTGAAACGCAAAAGTCACAAAATATACTCCTGGATTCAATTTCCCTAAGTTTACATCTCGATTTTTAGGTAAGACATGGTCGATTAGCCTTCCTTGAACATCTCTAATCTCAACACCCGATACCTCACGGCTAAAGTGTAGGTAATCACCAACTACCGGGTTAGGAAATAACTTCAAAGAGTTTCCTACCAACTCGTTAACCAACAGCGGTATGTTGTCGTAGACACGAAATACAGGTCGGATCATCATGCTCCCTCTAAACTCTTGATTCTTTTTCCAATTCACACCATCATTACTTGAATAGATTTTAGTTCCGTTATCATTATTCAAGTCAAACCCTACTTCGATTGGGGTTTCACTGCTTTGCTTAAATCCGATGAAGATCACTCCTTCTAAAGCTGTAGTGGTAACGCTCAGAGGGAATATACTGTCGTATCTATGAAATTGATTTAACTCTGTTTTTTGGAGTGTAAACCGGCTCTGATGAATAACTCGATCAGGGCCATTTTCTTTAGTACCCGTCCAAACATATATCGAATCCCCCCTACTCGTAATGGAGTTGCTAAAAGAAGGCATATGCATGTCTACCGACTGCAATACCGTGGTTGGACCCAATTGAGGCAACTCGTACATACAGGCTACAAATCCACCGTTTCTCCCATGAAACAAGGTCGACTCAGCAGTACCATCATCATAGGCCAAATAATCACCAATATGGTAGGTTGACACAACTCTATCATTAACTCTAAAGTCTACTGCTGAGTCCGTTTCCCCTCTACTATTTTTTAAAAAGGTATCCCCTGAATTCAAGTCTGCTTTTACCAGTAGGTCTATATTTGTTGATGTCATGGACCTCACAAAAGACTCTAAAGCCGAGGCATTTAAGCTTTGGGACAACACTGTATCAATTGATCTAGGGTCTATGGACTGTGTCCCGGAGGCACTCTGAACATTTGCAAAATCAAGAGAATCTACTCCGTTGGCCAACCTAAAGTTTACAGAATATGAATTAGTGGAGCTGGTTGAAAGGTTACTAACTGAAACAGAAATTGGCGTCAAAGCATCATTAGGATCAGTGAGCAGGATTTCTCTGGTAATGGCTGAATATGGCGCAAAAGGCGAAGATGGTGCGGTCACAAATGCCTTATCCGCAAATGAGCTTGGAGCTCCACCTCTATTATCATTGATCAAAATATAGTCGATATGGAAAAAATCCAGGAAATCTCGACTCCCAGTCCTTTGAAACCTAAATTTAAAGCCGTCAAATAAGTATGTAGGTGATAAATCAATTTGTTGATAGCTGAATCCAATTTCTTGTCCTGTAAGCTCTGGGTCTGTACTCCAACTATGCCAGACAGTATCCCATTCCCCGGTGGAGTCCTGAAAAAATAGATAAAGCGTATCTCCGTCTATTCCTTCAGCCGGATCAGCCACACCACCGTTTTGCCAGAAAAAACTCATAAAAGCCTCGTCATTCGCATCTTTAAGCGCAATTTGTTTTGATTCCAATATTTCGTTGTTTTCTCCTTCGGCATATACCTCAAATAAGCGATCTACGCCATCGAATGTACATACATTAAAACTTGGAGGAGCACTGCCAAAAGTATTGTTAACCGATACATCCTCGTACGTAGTCCACAATGTGGTATCAATACCTAGAACCTCATCCGTAAAATCCTCCCAGAAGGGCATTTCCAACATTCGATGCTCTTCGTCCATAGTAACTCTTTCAATTGAGTTTCGGCTTAGCGTTCGTTCAACTGAGCTGTTAGAAGCTTTATCGTTAATCAACGGTCTAATGCTTAATTGTGCAAACAAACTTGAAGTACAGAAAAATAGAATAATCGAAAAATACCGCATGAACTATGTTACTAATCTATAGATAACGATGGTTTATCAACAATCCATATATCCATCGGGCTACCTACTTTAATTTTCTCTCCTGATTTTGGTGATTGTTTAAATACAGTCTCAGGATTTGCATCTACAACGCCTTTGTTATTGAGGTATTCGAGATAGGCAGAATCTGTTTCTAAATCCACTCCCTTTACTTTCCAAACCTTACGTATCCTCAAGCCTTGACCAATCACTGAAAATTCTGCTTCCTCTAAATCCAGCCCAACTAGATCGGGTACTCTGAACCACGCACGCCCCTTGCCATCTCCAACCTCCAAATCAATCGTAGACCCTTTTGGGATTTTATCTCCAGCTTTTATAACAACTCCATTTATTTTCTGAGCATTAACGGTCATAGAGAATTCGTCTGGCACATATTTAATCTCACCTATCTTGAGATCTTTGGTCTTCAACACTATTTGTGCACTCTTTAGGGACCCACCTATCAAGTTCGGCATTTCAGTTTTTGGCGGGTTCGCAGCGTTCAGCGTCAGGTATATCTTTCTATCTTCTTTCACCTTGGTTTCGGGCTTCGGAAACTGTTTCAACACCGTTAATGGCGGATAACTTGAAGAATAACCCGAATCCGCTGTGATAGTATACCTTAAGTTTCTTTTCGTCAAGAACGGCTCTATATCCTTATAAGCAACTCCCTCTACATTTGGGACGGTAATGGATACCCCATGATGTGTATAACTGGGAAGGAAAAAATAAAACAATCCAATGATTGCTATGATAGTGATACCAGCAATGATTGAGAGATGTTTTAGAATATACTTGATGTTTTTCATCTAATAATGTTCAGATCAATCGCGTGAAATTAGATTTTATTGAGCATAAAGGGAAATAAAATTTGTTGATACAGAAAAAATTAGCGTTAGCTTACTATTCGTTCTACTCATCGGGATAAGTCACTCCTGAAACTATAATCTGAACTTAGATCTATAGTTATATTAACTTTTAACGTACGTGAGGAATATTTGCAGAGTTGTTTTCTGATTTTCGGTAGGTCTGGCGAATAGCACTTAAAAATGAAAGTGCTTACCAGATTAAAAATTCATGATTTTAACTAGCCTTCCCCTTTCTATAGCCGTCTTTTCCACAAGTTCTTGTGTGACTAAAACCTTTACTAGTGAGATTGCCGCTTCTTGATTATAAGCAATCTTTATCCTTGCTTCAATATCATTTTGGTTGTCTTCCTTATACATCTCAGTAAGCATTATAACTCTTTCAAAAACTTCTGCGACAACCGTTTGAGACGCTTTCAGCACCTCAGAAATTACCGCTGCTTCCTTTGTAGTAAGTTGTATTGAATCATTGATTTCAATTATTGAACCGAGTGCCACTAGTACTTGACTTGCTAAGTTCCTTTTTGCCAAAGCTATGGCTTGAAGCTTGGCATTGGTTCGTGATCCTGCTATAGACCTTCCTGCTGAAACTATCCACTTCTGACAACCATTTCGATCTTCTTCAAATTCCTTAATTTGCGTCTTATCTAGTTGTCGATCAATAGGTAACGATTTATCTAACACGTACCAGCCTCCTTTTTTTAATATCTTGGCATTTTGCTTTATTTCTTTCGGAGACTTTCTATCAATTACTCTTTCTAGCGCTTTACACATCATCTTATCAGAAACGTTTTGCGCAAACACCTGTGTAGTGGAAAAAATCATTGTTAGAAAAGTGCTAGCAAATAGGTAATTTCTTAGCCAATTCATTCAAAAAATGTTCTATTGTTAATGATAGTTAGTTAGAAAGGGTTGAACTGGTCTCCAAAACCTGAAAATAATCCACTGATGTCCTAACTTAAATAGTCAAACGAGAAATATAAACTTTTCTGAGGAACAAGCTCCATATTCACACATAAAAGTGACTTATAATAAATCTAATTAAGCGCTATAAAATTCAGTAATACGTCATTCAAACCAACTTTATTGTGTGGTTGGCTTATGCATTATATATAATGTAACACATCTCAGTCTTTAAGTTAAGCATCGTTTAAGAAGACGTCACTTGACCAACATCTATTGTCCTAACTTGTATCGATTACATCGATACAAGTGGTTCAAGTGCCTTGCATGAATTATTCAAAGTTCTCTTTCGCGTTTCTTTTCTTGTCCTTCGGTCAATTTGGAAGTCATCATCGTATTCTCTTAAAAAATCTGCTAGTCAAATAATAAATTATCTTAACCAAGATATTGTAACAACCACCCGAAATAAAATATTTAGCAACATTCATCTTTCAACTCATTTTTGATCATTAATAATCCGAAATTTCATATTTGAATAGGATCAAGAAAATGACGTTTAAAAAGAACGTATTCTTTTGATTAACAAGGCATCATGTCAAATCATTCACAATAAAAGAATAATGCAAATAACTTATACAAATAACGTTAATACCTTTCCCTCTAGCATTATTAAAAAAAAGATAAACCAGAAGTACCCGTAGTTTTAACACGCTAAATTTTCGATGAATGACAATAAGATTGTTGTATATTTTACAAAAAACTTATTGTTTTTTATTGACAAACAGTTATCATTGCTTACGCAACGAGCAGAGATGCTCGTTGCAGCACTTTCTCATAGCTGGTACAAAGCCGCTCAATTTTTGAGCGGTTTTATCTCTTTAATAACGCACTCTTGTACCATTCCAAACATCTGTTTCTGCCAAAGCTAAGCTCGACAATAGGCTTAGGGTATTTTGACGAAAGCACTTCCGGCACCCATGATTTGATGTATTCGCTTTTGGGATCAAATTTTTTCGCTTGACTAACGGGGTTAAACACCCTAAAATATGGTGCTGCATCAACACCAGTTCCAGCTGCCCATTGCCACCCACCATTGTTCGATGCTAACTCAAAGTCCAGCAGTTTCTCAGCGAAATATGACTCTCCCCACCTCCAGTCAACCAGTAAATGCTTGACTAAAAAACTCGCCACTACCATTCGAACTCTATTGTGCATATACCCAGTTTGATTTAACTCACGCATACCAGCATCCACCAAAGGGATACCAGTACATCCTGATTTCCACCTTTCGAAGTCAGATTCATCGTTTAACCAACCTAGTGCGTCATATTTGGGGTTAAAGCTCCTGCCGACCACGTGAGGATAGTGATATAATATCATGGCATAAAATTCCCGCCAAATAAGTTCGTTCAGGTACTTTTCATTCTGGAGACCGCTTTTTATCACCTGGCGTACTGATATCGTCCCAAATCGCAGATGTACACCAAGCCTTGTAGTTCCTTGAACCGCGGGTAAATCCCTAGTTTCGTGATATTTGGTGATAACAGAGGAATTTATCCTAGGAAGATGATCAGCCTGACGGTAATAAGCGAAACCAATCTGTCCGAGAGATGGGAGAGCAAAATTTGAAGAGTGCCAATTATTAATGTGAGCGCTAGAAAATTCTTGAATCCTTTTCTCCGTAAACTGCTTTTTCCACTTTTTACTATACGGTGTAAACACCATATAAGGAGTTCCATCATCCTTCATGACTTCACTTTTCTCAAAAATCACGTGATCTCGCATGCCTCGAAAACCAATACCCTTTTTCTTGAGTAGCTCATAAACTTCCTTATCCCTTTGCTGCGCATAGGGTTCATAGTCTCTGTTTGTCCAGACGTCCTCAATGGTATAAGTCTGAGATAACTTCTCCCATATATCTACTGGCTCTCCGATTTTTACTAGAAGGGAACTCCCGCGTTCCTTGAGCTCTTGATGCAAATGATGGATACGGTCAAAAATAAAGGTCACTCTTGAATCCTTCTTATCCCGTAGCTTGCTTAGAATTGTTGTATCAAAAATGAAAACACATTGTACCGGATTAGCTCCATTCAGCGCTTTATAAAGGGCTGTGTTATCTTCTAATCTTAGGTCTCTTCTAAACCAAAAAAAAGTGATCTTTTTATGCACGACTTATATGTTATAACTCACATACCAACCGAAGATGACAGAAAATGTTCCTGTCTAGAATAATGTTTATAAAACATGAAACTTCTTACCAGGAACATTAAGCATCACTAGTATTTAGCATCTACATTAAGTCTATTCAAAAACTAAAATAAATCTTGCAACATATGTTCAAACCAACTTGATTGTGTGATCATCTCATGGTTTTCATATAAATATCATAGCTTCTTTTTGTCAGGGATCCAATCAAAGTCAATCGATCTTGGCAACCTTAAAATCAATGAGTTGAGCTCCTGGGGAGGAGCAGCTACTTTTCTTTTTATCAAGTCGAGCCAAGCCCCATCTACTGTCACTGATGCGGCATGAGAACCCTCAGCATTATACACCTTATGTAAAATGGAAAATTTACTCCCATCACGACGTACTTTCAATAGTTGAAAGTCAACTTCTATCATTTCATTCAGTCTAATTTCTTTGTAAAACAGCGTTTCTTCGCGAAATAGAACAGGGCCAATTCCCTTTTTCATAAGTTTATTAAAGGACAAACCGTAATCGGAAAAAATCTGAACCCTCACCTGCGCGGCGTAGTCGTTGTACGCGGAATGACGCATGTGACCGTTAGGATCCATATTTGCCCAAATAGTTTGAAATTTCATTCGATATTCTTCATTCGTGGCTTTGTTCTCTTCCATAATTTTCAATTTTTTGCCGCTAATCGATATTTGTGTTAATTTTTTTAGAAATTTGATAGGTTTGAATCGAAACAGTAACAAAGCTAAAGCCCATGGCAGAAAAACAAGGTTTAAATAGACCTTCAGGAAAACCAGTAAGGCGAATTGTACGCAAAAAATATGAAGATCATCTCATTGTATGGTTGGATAGATTTATAAAAATTCTCGGATATACCTTAGTCTCTGTTTTTCTCGCCGGTCTTATTGCCCACTTTTATAATGCTGGAGGCATTAGTCGCGGATGGCATCAAATTATGTTTATGGGCAAATTCTATAAGTCTGACGAAGACATGAAGGATTTGGTATTTAGGTCTTATCAAGAACTTGAAGCAGAGTTTAATATGCTGAACTCCTTAGACGAATATCACCGTGATTCCTTATACACTACTATCCATGATATTTTTGGTCGTTACCTAGACCC
>CAYMST010000089.1:0-16910 GCA_964393115.1 uncultured Roseivirgaceae bacterium
TTTACTACAACCGTTAATGAATTCATTTCTGGCTTCCCAATCGCATTCATGAGACTACCAAAGGCAGCACCAATCGGCGAGAACAGCGTAATTACCGTGAGTCCAACCATAAGCCATGTGGCCTGTGTATATGCTAAGCCATGGAGTAGGTACAAGGTAGGATACGCCATGATACAGATCAGCACCACTAATGGCACTAAGACGGTATACAATTTAGCTAGTGAGCTATACATGAGAGTTTTTACCTCTTCTTGACCGTCGACTTGATTTTGACTGACAATATCTGGGAAAAGCTTCATTTGAATAGCCGCATTTACCGCTAACACAATCATCCCATAGCGCCCGGCAACTCCTAGTAACGCGGTATCTGAAAGTGTTAAATATGCCGCTGAGATGAATATGCCAATTCTCGTACTGATGGTACCACTTATTTCCCGAAGAGCACCGTGTTTACCATACACCCATATTTCTTTAAATACACGCCCACTCCAATTACCTTGGAGAGCAGATAAAATATATTTTCTCCCTAATAACAAACTGCTGGACGCAAACACAACGGCTAGGGAAATAACGAAAGAGGTAAAGCTCGTTTGTAGCCCATAATTAGTTACAATGACTAATAGGACCAGAAGGAATGCTGAGAAATTTAGGGTAAAAGCTTCCTTAAACTGTTTATTACTCTTCAGATAAGTAGTTACCCATCGGTATAACGAATTTGACAAAGCATAAACGGGGTATAAAATGGCGTAAGACCTCATCAACTCGTTGCCAAAAAGGAGTAAAGAAGACAAGACCAAGATCACCGATATCAACTCGAAGCCTTGAGATACCAACAATGTGGTCTTTGCATTATCTACAAAAGAGCCTTTATTAGCACCATTATTTATCCTGACTAGTGGTACATAAATCAACCCTTCTCTCAGGTTAGAAAAGATGGTTACCACAGTGATCAGCAAGAACCAAATACCGGCAACTTTAGCGTCATAGAGTCTGGTAATAGCTATCAATAGTACCATATTGGTCGCCAACTCTAGGACTGTTAACCCCAGTGTGTATTTGTTCTTTTTGAGCATTTTTAGTAATGAGTTTACAGGTTGAAGATCTGCTATTTGGTGATAAAATTCAGGACATTTAGATTTTTAGCAGGTCCCTATCGATTTTCTGTTGTCGTGCTTAGATTCCGTAGCATTTCAATGTCTCCTCTGCACATTTCTCCCATGTATACTGAAGGGCTGTATGTCTACCAGCAACCCCCAAGTCCACTAGCGATTGGCGGTTGTTCAACATACTCGCGATGACGTCTGCAAAATTCTCAGGTTTAGGATCCAAGGTAATAGCACCTTGTCCCAGTACCTCTTTGAGCGAGCCCCTATTTGAAGAGAGTACTGGCACCCCGCAAGCCATCGCTTCTAATGGCGGGAATCCAAACCCTTCGTACAAGCTTGGGTAAATAAATAAATCCGCTCCTTGGTAAAATGCTGGCAACTCCTCATCGGGAATAAACCCTTTGAAAACGACATTATTGAGCCCCATGGTCTTATACTCTTTAAAAACCGGCATGTCGGGATGCGCTCCACCAGCAAGCTCGAACTTTACGGTAATTCCCATATCCATCAACAACTTAGCGGTCCTCAAAATTGACATCACATTTTTGTGAGGAGCCGTTAGTCCACCTACGTAGCGAATGGTAAAGGTTTTATTCCGTATTTTCTTTACAGGTGGGCGATAGGCATCATGATCGATACCGTTATAGATCACTTTGACACGCTCAGGCTCTATTCCTGTAAACCGTACAAAGTCGTGCTTAGCAGACTCTGAGACGACAATAACCCGGTCAGCCACCTTCAACGTGTTTTTGATATGCATTTTATAATACCAGTTGGCGGGGGCAAGTTTATGTGGGTAGATATATGGAATTGCATCATGAGCAGTGACAACTACGTGCTTTGGCTTATACCCTGACCACTTCAACGCCGTAGCGCCATCGACATAGTCCAGATGAATCACCTCAGACCATATCGTTTTTATAGCTTTGCTCAAGTAATAAGGAGCTATATAATCCCTCAATCCACGAAAGCTTCTATGTTGATAGGTAAGCACTGTATGGTCAGCATCCTGATCCTTTCGCAGTAGCATACTACACCCATTGGAGACGTTGAAAAACCGATTAAGCGTACTGGAGTACTTCGGGATACCTCCAATTGATCCTAAGCAGGAAGCGATTAAAATACGTGTATTTACTAATGCCATAGGTATGTCAGTCAAGTAATGGTTTCATAAACCCTAGCGGTATTTCGGGCACATTGCGTCCAATTGTACTTCGCGCTATGTGCAATACCTTTTTCGATCTGGGTTTCATAATAATCGGTATCTTCCATATACCGTAATACAGCTGAAGCAATCGCCTCCGGGTCGCTGTCTACTAATGCACTACCTCCGGTAAGCACTTCTTCGAGTGAACCTCCTTTTGTAGAAACACTCGGAGTTCCACAAGCCATCGCCTCTAGTGGCCCGAAACCGAACCCTTCGTAGTCAGAAGTAAAGACATGCAAGTCTGCACTGCGGTAAAAGTTCGTAATCTCTTTCTCCGGAACGAACCCCACAAAATCGATATTCTTAAGCTTAAGCTCCTTTGCTAGCTTAGGATATGTCGTATTTTCTGGGTAGGCACCAGCCACTTCCAAAACAACATCCTGGTTTCTATCTTCTATAATCTTGAAAGCCTTCAGCAGCAAGGGTAGATTCTTTCTGTTGCCAAGCCCTCCTGAGTATATTAGCTTAAAGGGCCCATCACTCTTTTTCTTTTCTGCCGCTTTATCGACATGAAACATATCATGATTTATGCCATTATAGACCACATAAACGAGATGATCTGGATAATTAGCATATTCTACTGCGTCCCGTTTCGCACTTTTAGAAACCACCACGATCGGCACTTCTCGTTTTTTCAATTGGTCAATAACCTTCCGGTAGTAATTGGTAAACTGTGCATCAGCTTCCAAGACGTGTAAGAGTGAAACATCATGCATGGTAACTACGATATTTTTTTTCTTTGCGATAAGCAACCCTAAGGCCGCCATAAACCAATGTGCGTGATAGATATCAGATTTCTGTGGCAGCACTTTTGCCGCTATAAACCAAGGTAGTATATAGGGATGGAGGTTGCGAAATGATCGATATTGAATCTTACGTACCCATGTATGATCCAGGTGTACGTAGGCATCCGGATGTGTCTTCTTAAAAGGCTTATACAACTGAGTATGGTCGAAATCGCCCATCTTCTTGGCCAGCTCGTAGCTGTAGCGTCCGATGCCTGATTCTAAATGATGGTCCGTGACCATAGTAACCTTTCCTAGCTTCATCGCTACTTACTTTCAGAAACGGCCAAATTGTATTTATTTGTCTCTCCAAGCCCTATTTGCTCGAAAGACTGACTTGTTCTCCCTGTAAATACTGATTTTGAGTAACTGCTTAGTATCTCAAAAAATGCACCCAGTGTAGCAAAACCATCCTGTGCAATACTGCGCTGTGGCATCTGCTTTTCTATCATCTCTAGTGACCAGGCACCACTGAAATACTTATCTATCTTCGGGTCGTTAGAATTGACAAGCAATGGCACTTCATTTTCCCACTCATAATTGACTGTGAGAATACTTGGCGTGGTCTTGAGGAACATCTTAAAAGGTAACGACTTAGAGTTCAGGTAATAGAGAAACAAATCACCAAAATTCAACCCTTCCTTCGGAAAATCTATATCTGCTTTACTTTTAAGTACCACCTGACCTTCTATTTCCACCGTGCACCATTCATGCGAATATTTTGGTACGAGGTACTCTCCGATAAGTGATGGTACTTCTAAATAACCGCGTTTCGCCACACGACTCATTTCCTTTACAAATTTCTCTGGGTTTTCTGCATGTTCTAACACATGGCAGCAAATCACATAATCGAATTCGTTATCGTCAAATGGAAGATTCTCCGCATCAGCCTGCATGAACTTTTGGTGTTCATAGACCTTGAGATCCCCTCCGCGGTGCGCGTTGTTATCGATATATTTATCAACGACAACATTCGCTCTTGGATGAGGGTTATGACCTCCGCCTATCTCTAATACCTTCCAACTTTTTTTGATCTTAAGGTGATGTCGGGACCTTGGATTTCGAATTTTCATGGCTTGTTTGGTTTGAAATTAAGTATACGAAACCCATCGATTCAAGATCCAAAATATTAGATTTTTGATGTTATTTTTCGATTTTCTTGTTCTTGCTGCTCTTTATCTAACGCAATAGCCCGAAATAGAATGGCTAAAAACATCCAAAACAATAAACTCATGGGAAAAACACCTACCACTTCCTGGCTCGTCTCTATCACAAGTAACGGTGCTATGCCTGCAATAATAGACCTGGCAATCCGCATGTACCTGGGGTCTTTCATCTTCCAGAGATTAAGCGTGGACGAAATCAATATAGCAAAGTAGAGGATCAAAAAGATGATTAATCCTATCCACCCCATCTCCACTCCCACTCTGATCAATCCAGAATCTGGTGGAAACTCTGCCAGAAACGTACCTGGCGAAAAGCGCTGTCCCCAAACTCCTGTAGACCCCAACCCTCCACCTACTGGGTGACTTAGAATCCATGGTGTAATCATCTTCCGGCTTTCCTCTCGCACTTGGTATGATTTATCTTCCTTAGCTTTAAATACACTTTGAATACGCATAATGTACCAATTATCCGTTTCAATATTGGCGAGCACACCAAGGACTAATCCCATGACGACAATCAACCCATACATCTTAAAATTTCGGGAAAGCACGATGCTCGTAAAAATAAAAAGAGGTGGAATAACATAGGCAGAGCGCGTCCCGGAATAGACGGTGGCCATAAAGCAACTGAAGATACTGACTAACATCAGAAAGCGTTTCTTACCCTTAGGCACTAGCCCCATTACACTAATCGAAATTAAAAAGGTAAGACACATGATAATGCCATATTGAGCCGGTGAGCCAATCGTACCGAAGGACCGAAACTTCCCATAATTAAAGACTAGGTGAATGGCATCATTTGCATACACCCACGCCATCTCGTAGTCTAAATACCCAAAAAACGATTGATAAATACCCCAAAAGGCATCAAGTGTACTCACAAAAATGATAAACAGCAGAAAGTTAATCAGTGACTTATAATCTACGATTACCTTAGAACACAAGAAGTACATCATCAAATACCCCATGGCTGGACGCATAACATAAAACCACGCCACTCGAGAAGCTGCTTCGGGGTTAAAAAACTGTAATAAATTATATCCGGCCCAGATAAAAATAATCCAGCTAACCGGGGTATGAAATACAGACCATTCATCTTGTAGATAACAGCGGTAGGTCACCCCGGAAAACATCAGAAAGATCAAGGCATCAATCATAATACCAAAGGGAATCCCTTGAAAATTCCAGGACAGGACATTTAGAAAAAAAGCAATGACCACCATAAGATGGACTCCAAGCTTTAAATTCCATAATACGGACAAGCCCATAGGCACGGCGGTCACCAATACAATAAGAAAAACAGGAGCCAGAATACCACCCTTGACGGTTAGCACGGCGGAAAAAATGGAGATCGCGGATAGCATCACCCAACCTGCAGTCCTCCCAAACTTAGTTTGTCCCTTTATGATATCGATGATGACCTCGGATAGCCCACTTCTTTGCATAGGATGTTACTGACCAGCGCCAGTGAATAATGGTTGATTTAAATTTAATTCTTGCTGATCATCCTTTAGTTTGATCGGCATATTGACTTCCAAAAACTATGAACTTATACAATTCTTGGAATCTGACTAAAGCTATAGCATCAACCTTAATCTCACAACTAATCATGTTATAAATAAAGTTTTTCTCCCACCTTCAACAGATTGAGTTTACACGGCTAAAGGGATATCAGATCATGGAAAAAAGTAACACTCAGGTATTCATAAATGTTAGTGCTCCGTATGAATAAAAACACCTTGGTTTTCTTTTTTCATAGAAGCAAAAGAAGACTTGATATTGCCTAACACCAACATCGGAAACTTGCTTATGGAAACTATTCCCTTCCTGAGAAGCTTATTCTTACCTAGTGTTATGGCGCTTGATAAGATCACTAGTCCAAACGATAGTGTTACCACTGGCCAAAACTGAAGATTTAGTATACCAATAGTCAGTATTTCAACTACGGTAATGAAGCATAGTAAAACGACGAAAATACTTCTCGGAGGTCTAAAAAGCACCAGCATATAATCCAATGCGCTCATATTTCCTCGGAGTCCAGCCCAAAGGAGTTCCCCCCCATGGTGCCACGCATTGTAGTATTGCTCTCCAAACCAGCGAATCCTTTGCTGACCATAGACCTCAGCTGACTCCGTTTTATCCTCTTTTAGCAGTGCTGATGGTACATAAGTACATTTTACATTGGGAAATAAGGTAATCAGGTTTACCATGAAATTTTTATCAAATCCAGGTGCCTTACCATCTAAATGGTCAATACATGCCGTAAACACATTCTTTTGAATCATAGCTCCGCTACCGCTGATCTCAGGTATCAACCCAAAATTCACTTTGAAGTTTCTCAGCATCGTATCGTTTAGCGTCTCAGAGATCGCGTCAAAAGTGGAAAAACCCTTTCCAGAATTCAAGGCCACCCTCCTACCTTGAGCGATGGCCATTGAATTCGAAACAGAGAATATATGCCTGAAAAAGTCTTTGTCGATGAAGTTGTCCTTATCCAAAATCATGACGTAATCGATTTCTTGTAAGCCTTTTACTTTACTAGAAATATATTTGAGGGCATGCTGATATGAGTTACCCGGAAGGTGTGAGAAGGCTTTTTCCTCTATCACAAAGTCAAATCGCTCCTTCACTTGGTCCACCAACGCCTGACGTGCCTCCTGAAACAACACATACACCTGCGTCTGTGGAAGTTTATACCGCTCTAGTGTATCGAGAACATTTATAAAGCTATCATTTGGTTTATAAGCCGGTAACACAACCAAATGATTGGGAATACTGTCTTCCTGGCGCTTACCAGGGACTTTACGAAAACTGCAAAGCCCTAGTAGCTGTCCTATTGCCCAGTAGAGTGCGAAAAACACTAACGGAGCCATTAACACATAGTAGACGATTATCCAATTCATTATATCCATCGTCATATTCTTTTAGATGCTAAATAATGCAAACTGTCTGTTCATCACTGCCTTGACTTTTCTTCGCACAAAGCTTCTTGGACGTGGTACCTCACCGATTATATCCGTCATATTTTCCAGATCGACATCATTCATCACCGCTCCAATGAGTTTATTATTCCTTCTAAGGTAATTGAGCACAGTAAAATCAGGTTTCGCACTAATTCTTCCCGTTCCAAAGCTGTATAACGCCTTATCTGCTTCATCTAGCCAGTTCTTAAAGTCAATACTCTTATTCGCTGGAGGCGCTACTATCAATACTCTATCATCGGTGTAGTGATCCAAATATTCTTGCATCTTTCCGGTATCATCCATCATCTCCTGGGCTTGCTCCTTCGTAATTCTCTCCACAGGATGATCTCCCCAGTCATAATTTCTCACCCAGTCGGTATCAATAAGCCTGACGGTGAGTCCTTGATCTTGGAGCTTACGCTGAGCTACAAGAGCCGCTTCCTGCGCTTTATCCTCGACTTTGTTTCCTACCACCAGGATACTGCGAGCCCTGGACTGCGCGAGACTACGATGAAGGTTATTCTCCTGCTGTCGCTTGATGAGCTCATACCCTTTCATCATATTCTTTTTCTTAGGTTTCATTGGTAACCCAGCTTTAACCTCTGTTTCAAACACTTGGATAAATCGCTGAACCGTATTAATACTAGAGTTGAGTAATGAAATGATGATTAACAACCCAGCCAGGAAGACAAATATCCCAACACCACCAGCTACGATCAGAATCGCTCGTTTTGACGGTAGTGGCTTGGTTGGGAACTCTGGACGGTCAATGACCTGCAGATCTCCATTTTCACCATGCTCAAGACTTTGTGTCAGATTAAGTTTATTGAGTAAAAGCAGATAAGTCTTCCGCGCTGTTTCGATCTCGTGGTTCATCGTACTAATCACCCCTTCGTGTGGTGCAAACTGTTTGGCGTATTTCATAACACGACTAATCTCATTTTCCATAGCTGATAGTTCATTCTTGGAAGATTGATGCATTAAGTCATAATCAAGATACCGTGTTACCAGATCCAAGTTCACCAGAGAAGGATCATACGAAGCACTATTTACGATCGACTTGATCTTTGTTCTGAGTTCGTCCCGTACTCCCCCAAAGTTATTCTGCTCCAAAGAGGCAAACTGAGCTTTGTTATGCATTTTCTCATACTGCTTTTGAAGGTCTAATATTTCATTATGTGAGCTAAAGTCCATCGCAATACCTCCCTTTTGAAGCAACTTACTCAATACGTTTTCACGGTTCTTATCACTCGTTTCTACCGTGGATATGAGCTGTGCTTTTTCACGCTCTAGATCTACGATATAGCCTACAATCGCTTTGGTATGTTCTGGAAGGTTGATAATGTTATATTTAATTTTATACTCTTCTAGCATAGCGATGCGTATGTCCAGTTCTTTTTTTGCCTCTTCTAATAGCTTCTCTATCATCATCCGGTGCTCTCGGATTTTATTTCGGGACAGGCTTTTATTAATGTGCAGGATAGCTCTTATGAATACATGACCTAAATAATAAGATCGATAAGGGTTTTCAGTAGTCACGGACACATTCATGTAGTAACTTTCGTTAAGCCGATTCATGGAGATCCCTTCTGATAACCCTAATAGACTCACCCCCGCAAAATCTAAATAGTTAACCACCTTATTTTCCAGCGAGTCCAGGATATCGAAGTAGGCTTCTTGATTTTCAATTTTATGATCAATTAGCTTTATCAACTCTTCTTTACGCTCCCATACATCTGGTGGGACAAGTGGGAACAGGTCCGTTTCTCCTTCTAAGATGTCTTTAAACACCAGTACTCTCACATACTCCAAGGTATTCCGGGAAAAAGCCAGCTCCCGCAGGTTTTCGAAGTACGTATGGATCTCATATGACTTCACATCCTGCTCTGACAAGCTGATACTGGTATTCTCCTGGAGGTTAAGGAACACCCTGGAGTCCGACTGGTACTTCCGGGGTTGGTCCATGGTCATATAATAAATGGTAGCCATCCCCAGGATGGGCATGACTACCAGCTTAATTATGTTCGCAACAAGCGTTTTTAGTATTAACTGAAAAGTTTCCATCGCTATCCGTTTATGCTGATTTCTAGTTCTTTCTTGAGTTTTTTAATTCTATTAAAGTTTTTGATAAGCGCTTGTTCGATGTCACTGAGGCCTTTTTGTGCGACGAGTACAGCATCAATGCGTATTTCTCCTTTTTTGAACCGCTCCTCAATGACCAAAAGCTGCTGAATGGAGTTCTCCTTTGACTTTTCAATAATCTTATGGAGCTCCAATGATTCGAGGTAATTGTAATATTTTGTAATCAGCTGAATCTTTAGGTTTTGACGCTCGTTTTCCAGGCTTCTCTTGAAGCGCTGGTAGTTGAGTTTAGCATCTTTAATATTTGTCTTTCGGTTCACAAAAGTCTCCGGCGACATGGTAAGCGAGACCCCGAAGTTTGGTAGAACACTTGTCGTCGTTACGTTTTGTTGCTGTTCGTTCACTGAGGTAGACACATCTAAAAAGTTAAAACCGAACCTTAGCTCACGAAGCCAACTTCTTTTTTCTTTTTTGATGTCCAAAGCACGGCGCTCCACCTCGATAGCCGCAGACTTCAAAAAAGGGGAATTCTCAAATGCCCGATCTATGATCTCCTCAAGCGTAATACTGTCTAGCAGGAGATTGTTTACACGTTCAATCTCCTGATCCACAGTGATCTGACTTAAACAGATGAAACTAAATAAAAAAGCATAACTGGTACTCAATATCTTCTTCATAGGCTTCTTAATTTGATGGTCGGTTGTATTTAAGATAATGGCTTTGTAATGGTGATGAGCACTTATATGGAATCCAGAACTCACTACACCAAAGAGTTGGTTTGAATGACGTATTATTGGATTCCATATCAGCCCTTAACTAGACGTTCTCATGCTGTATGGCCGCCAATGGCGTTTTAATTAGTATTTTAATGTCCAACCAAAAATTTCTCTTTTGCGAATACTCAATATCAAGACGCTTTCTGGAGTCATTGGTAGAGGAGTCCTTACCTCTTTCCGTTACTTGCCACAGGCCTGTAATACCGGCTGGAGCCATAAAACGACCGATAAACTCATCAGAAGTAAGCTTTTCGGCTTCATAAAGCGGGAGTGGTCGATTACCAACCAGTGACATTTCTCCTCTCAAGACGTTCACCAACTGCGGCAATTCATCTATACTTGTCTTGCGAATAAACCTTCCCACTTTCGTGATTCTAGGATCATTTTTTACTTTAAAAAAGGCATTATCCTGCTCCTGCTCTACGGCATGTCGATATTCTTGTTCACTCACGATTCCATCATCCCCTACTCGGATATCCTCCATGTCTCCTTCTTCAAATACCAACTGATTATCGTCACCGCCATAGTGGTTCAAGTCTTTCATGGACTGCACCATTTTATCGGCGTTGACTTTCATGGATCTAAACTTAAAAAAAGGAAACACCTTATAGTCTTTTCCTACTCGCGGCTGTGAGTAGAACACCGGGCCTCTTGACTCTAGCCGAATCAAAAAGGCAATCAGTAAAAACACAGGACTTAACAGCAGCAGCAATAAGCTGGTCACTGTTAAGTCGAAGGCTCTTTTGAGTATGTCTTGGTTCATAACGTTATGCGCTAATGGGCTCTATGATTCTTTCTATCCGAGTTTGTAATTCCCGCGGATTAAATGGCTTCTCGATATAGTCCGCAGCACCAGACTTCAAGCAGTCTATCTTAACATCAATGTCTTTCTTGCCAGAAACCATAATCACAGGTGTATCTGGAATGATATGCTTTAACTCTCGTAATAGTTTGTCTCCGTTAATGGATGGTAAATTGTAGTCAGATACCACAAGATCAGGCTCTCCATCGCGCATCAAACTTTTAAATACTTCAGATGGCTTCACGCACTTTACGACACTATACTTTCTGGATAAGTAAGTGCCCAAGAAATTGATCATCATCTCATTGTCCTCAACCAATATTATTCTCTGCTTCATAACTGTTTTAAGATTATCTGTAACTAATTTAAGGATCATCATGTAGGTCTGGGGGTTGAATTAGTTCTGGTGGCTATTTCCTTCGATTTTTGGGATCCATTCTCGATTTTTGGATCACTCATAAATAAGGCAAATAATTACCGAATTAATACTAATAATAACGCTTACGAGGGGGCAGCTACCATGGTGTAGAGCGGGCATCGTTTATCGACCATCGCTAGCTGCGAATCGACCAAAAGACAACAAAATGAAATGTGAATAGCTAAGGGTATGTCAACGAGTAGATAGCCACACGTGTAAATCGATAGCTAATAACAAAAAATAGTGTGTTTGTAAAAGTGGGGGCTTCATGGTTACTTGAAATGGGCATGACAGGTGACCCTAGTTTTGATAAAACTTCTATCATACTATTTAACGGCGTATATTTTGCTGCTGTTTTTTCCTTCTTCTTCGTTAAAAAGGTACTGTTTTAAAAGACAAGCCGTCCACGACTGGCGCTGCTAGGACTGCGTTTTACCTTATAATATAAAAACCACTGACGTAAAATAACACGCCTTATATAGCCTAAATGGTATCAAAAGCTCAATAGAGGCTTTGCTTACTCTGAGAAACAGGCAAAAAAAGGGCCTTTAAAGCAATTTAAAGGCCCTTTTTAACAAACTATTGTACATTAATCCATCTTAGCTTGTCTGACTTATAAAAATATTTTGAACAGGCTTTTACGCCAAGGCCAAACTATTATTTTTTAGCTCTTTACAGGCTAATAACTGTGCTTCGTATACTGACCTACAGACTACCTGTGGCACGTTGATTTTAAAAAACACATTCATAATCTTTAATGTGATAGAGGCGATCTGATTGGTGACGACCACGTAAGCACTTGGTACAATCACATCTCGAAAGTCTTCTTCCATCGCTTTTGCTGCCAACCCTAGCTCAGCGCGAACATCGCTACTGAGTACTTTACCCAAACTTGAAGCGTCTATAATAAAGCACACTTGACCAGTACTAATTGACAACAACTGTCTTAATATCGTATTAAATTCGCGCGCATCTTCAACTGTAGGACAGTTATTGGTAATTCTAAAGTATAAAATACCGTTACTTTCAAATTCAAACAATCCAAATCCGCATGCAACCCGCTTATCAATTGGGTTTTCTTCTAATTTACTCGACTTAAACATAGCTGTACACATTGAGTTTCACCTATTGAATGTACGTTTTCTAGAGAAACCGTCCATGCAACGTCGACGAAAGGCTCCTAAAAGTCGATTAGAAATCCATTTTGTCCTAAAAACACGACAATCGGTAGCTTTTCACCGATTTTTAGAACGTATTTCCAGATTATTGGTTTTAACCCAAACCAACTTTTCATCGGCTAGACTTATCAAAAACACTACTTCTCAGGAAATAGAGCATCAACATTAATGATATCATATGGTTACCGCCAGTCCTAACCATCACATCATTAATTATATCGAACGGAAATCAGTCGATTTCAGCGTAAAATAACTTAACCCCGAAAAACTAATATTCGGCGCAAATTATCGACAGTTTCTGGCATGACAACCAATTCTCGTCGATTCAACATTTCGCGTTACTATCTTCATATTCAAGTTGTTTGATAGACTACATATTAGACAACGGTTATTATCCAGTTCGAATGGATGGTAACAAACAATCAGATGAATTAAACAACTATAAACAGGAATGAAAGGAATTATTTTTACGAATTTCATCGCACTCGTAGAGGAAAAGTTCGGAATCGAAATCGCCGAAGGCATTATCTCTGAGTCGTCGCTAGCCTCTGAGGGAGCCTATACGAACGTGGGCACCTATCACCATCAAGAAATCTTCCAACTAGCCAATAGGCTGAGTGAAAAAACAGGATTAACTCGAGAGCAACTATTTGCCGTATTTGGAGAGCATGTCTTCAAGCTCTTCGTAGCCGGATATCCTCAGTTTTTTCTTGGGGTAAAAAGTTCTTTCGATTTCTTAATGAATATCGAAGGGTACATCCATGTAGAAGTCAGAAAGCTATACCCTGATGCTGAGCTGCCTACATTTAACACTTCCCTGCTGTCTCCTACTAAGCTGGAGATGATCTATAAGTCAGAACGGAAAATGGCGGACTTTGCACATGGCCTGATCAAAGGGTGTTTGCAGCATTTTCAACAGAATGGGACAATAGCAGTAGAGAAATTAACAGAGCAAGGTGACAAGGTTCGCTTTGTAGTAGAAATAGTAGATTGATGACGGAAATAGAGGCACTCAAAAAGAAACTTGCTCGCGAGCAGGCAGCACGGATTAAAGCCGAGCAGCTACTTGAAGAGAAGGCTATGGATCTCTATCAAGCCAACGTGCATTTACAAAACTTAAACAAAAGCCTCGAAAGTAAAATAGATGAACGTACCACACTCATCAAATCATTAATCAAAAACTTACAAGCTGGTGTACTGGTGGAGACCGCCGACAGAAAGATATACCTGACTAATGAAACATTCTGTCAGTGCTTTAATGTCCCTTTTAGTCCAGAAGAGTTAATCGGGCTAGACTGTTCTGGGTACGCTGAGCGCATGAAAGGGATGTTTGCCCATCCCGATGAGTTTGTTTCCCGAATTGATGATCTCTTAGCCTCCCAGGAGGTGGTGGTCAATGAAGAAATAGAGATGGCGGATGGACGTATCTTAGAGCGTGACTTCGTGCCTATTTTCGTACAAGGATCATTAAACGCATTTTTCTGGAACTATCGAGATGTCACTGAAAAGAAAAAAGCGGAGATTACCGTAAAGCGAAGTGAGGAAAAATACCGTGGTATCATTGAAAATATGGAGCTGGGACTGATGGAAGTGGACACCAATCAGCGCATTCAAAAAGTATACGAGGGATTCTGCGAAATGACCGGCTATAAAGAGGAAGAGCTCATCGGTAAAGACGCGATACGCACCTTTCTACCTTCAGAATTTCAACAGCAGATGGCCGAACAGGACAAGCGCCGAAACAATGGTAAAGCTGGCCTCTATGAAATAGAAATGAGGAAGAAAAACGGAGATAAAATATGTGTATTGATATCCGGAGCACCATTTTATGACTTAGAAGGCAACGTAATTGGTTCAGTGGGTATCCACTACGATATCACGGACCGTAAGCAACTAGAGAAGGAGCTCATTATCGCTAAAAAAGAAGCCGATTTCGCGAGAAATGCGGAGAAGAAGTTTTTAGCCGATATGAGTCATGAAATTAGAAATCCACTAAACGCCGTGATCGGCATGACCAACCTCTTGTATGACACCGAACCAAACTCCGAGCAAATTGAGTACCTAAACGCCATTAAGCATTCGTCGGATATCTTACTTAACATCATCTCTGATGTGTTGGATATCTCAAAAATTGAAGCCGGTGAAACGCGATATAATCCAATAATGTTCAATTTAAAGGAGTTGTGCGTGGCCATGGCAAATACGTTCAAGCAACGGGCATCAGAAAAGAATCTAGGGTTTGAGTTTCACTTTGATGAGGGTATTGAAAATAATGTCATCGGTGATCAGACCATTATCAATCAAGTTCTGGTAAACCTATTGAGCAATGCGCTGAAATTTACGGATAAGGGAAGTATTGGTCTGCATGTACAAACAAAGACAATCAATGAGGACCGTTATGCTGTGGAGTTTGTTGTTTCTGACACAGGCATTGGCATAAAAGAAGAAAACACCAATCAGATATTTGAGAGCTTCCGTCAAGAAGGCGGGGACACCAAACTTAAGTATGGGGGCACAGGCTTGGGACTGGCGATTTCTAAAGAACTAGTAAAATTACATAAGGGTAGGATCTGCGTACAAAGCATATATGGTAAAGGATCTGCTTTTACATTAGCGCTAAACTTACAAAACACCGGGATAAAACCAAGGCCCATTGTTAATCGAATAATAGGAAATCATACGATTCCGCTAGATATTTCTAGAGCATTAATAGTAGAGGATAATAAGATTAACCAAAATTATTTATCAAAACTTTTATCAAAATGGAATATTAAAAGTAAAATAGCCAATAACGGCCTAGAGGGATTAGAGTACTTCGAGAAAGACAATTTTGATGTGGTCTTCATGGACATCAGAATGCCTGAAATGGATGGATATGAAGCGGTTATCCGAATGCGGGCCCAAACCCAAAACCCCAACTCATCGTTACCTATTATTGCGTTGACTGCCTCAGCTATGGTGGAAGAACGTGATAAGGCGCTGAGACTGGGATTTGATTACCATGTAACCAAACCATTCTCTCCCGACCAGTTACTCGATGTTTTATTAAAAATCAATCCGAACTTGGAAGCAACCAGCAATAGTGATCAAGCGGTATACAGCTTTAATCCAGCTTTCGATGCCGATTTATTGGAAGAGTATTATTCCAACGACCTGGACTACATGTTCAATATGTTTGGGATATTTCTAAAAAACACCCCCGGAGATAAGGACCTGCTAACGCAGCAATTTCATAAAAAGAACTGGAGAGAATTTGGGCGCACCGTGCATAAAATGAAATCCACGTTCTCGATGGTCGGCTTTCCAGATATCACTAATCTGTGTGATCATCTGGAGACAAAATCCAGCATCGATTCCGTCACCGAAGAGGAGTTGCTTGGTGATTACCAAAAATTAATTTCAAAAATCGAATGGGGGTTACCTCTAGTGTCGCGTGAACGGGAAAAAATGTCGAACTTTGTTAACAAAAGACAACCCGTATGAAAGCCGTAATAGTTGATGACGAAGAAATGGCCAGAGAGTCATTACTCATGCTATGTAGCAAAATCAAAGAATTGGATATCCTGGAAGCCTTCAATAATGGACTCGAAGCCTTAGAATTTCTTAAGAACAACAAGGTGGAGGTGATATTTTTAGATATCGAAATGCCCGATTTTAGCGGCATAGACCTATTAAAAACGTTAAATCAGTCGCCCCAAATCATTTTTACAACTAGTAAAAAAGACTATGCGGTCGATGCCTTTGAGTTTGAAGCGACAGACTTCATCACTAAGCCTGTTCAACTACCCCGTTTGATAAAGGCGGTAGAAAGAGCAGAAAAACAACTCGCCTCTATAGAAACTAGTTCAAACGATGAATATGATGAGGTATTTATTCGTGTAGACGGGAAGTACATTAAGCTTGGGGTGATGGATATTCTATACGTCGAGACACTCGGAGACTACGTTACTTTTAACACCATCGACAACAAGAAATATATCGTGCATTCAACCCTAAAAGGGATGGATAATAAACTCAATAGCCGACACTTCGCCAAGGTACATCGCTCCTATATCGTCAATGTCCACTACATCGTGGATATAGAAGAAACGAACTTGGTACTGAAGGATAAGATTATCCCAGTCAGCCGTGCGAATAAGGCCACGCTGCTCAGTAAAATAAAAACGGTATAGGAAACTCCTTCTACAAAAAACGAAATATACCTCCTAAAATCGACAAGTAACGACCATTTCCGAATAAGCAGCGAATCACATATCGTCCCTTCCTACATTGAAGAAAAAACAACCATGGAAGGAATAATATTCATTTTATGTACGCTGATTGTGGTCTATACCTACCTGGGGTATGGGATCATATTGTTTTTCTTAAAAAGTCTATGGTCCAAAAAAACAGTTGACACCGCCGTACAACAATGGCCTACACTATCG